>CAMBYS010000010.1 GCA_945872165.1 uncultured Clostridia bacterium
CGGATTTTCCTTTATATACACAAAAATCCCACAGGCCAGTGAAAACCTGTGGGATTTTTGTTATAGAAGGGATAAAATGAAATGAAACAAGCAAAAAGAATATATATCAATTCACATCCGGATCAACCGGAAGGAGCGGATGGTTTGTCTGCCGCTTTTGAATCCAGAGGATCCCGGCCGGGCAGCTGGCCATGAGCTTGGTTTGTTTTAAGTCCGTTTATTTTTTATTCTGATGATAGTATACCGGATTTTTAGCAGTGATGGGTGAAGAAAAAGCGAATATATCTTGAACAGTTCAAGAAAAAATTGTATCAAAAATATGAACAGTGCAGATATAAAAATACCGCAGCCTCTTAAAAACAGCTGCGGTATTTTTATAAAAATGAAAGGAATGAAAAAAATGAAAAAGAGATAAGCTATATCAATTCACCTTCAGATATCATATCGAAGGGAAAGTATTGTTTGTCTGCCACTTTTGAATCGTGTGCATTCCGGCCGGGCAGCTGGCCTGGAGCTAATACAGTGTTTGATGGGTCTTTCTTAACTCTGATGTTAGTATACCCGATCTTCTGCGGCAATGGGTGACAGAAATACGAATAAATTTTAAATAGATTAAGAAATAATTGTTTCTAAATCATGAACACAGAAAAATGGTATAAAAACACCGCAGACTTCCTGTTGGCTGCGGTATTTTTACAAGATGAAAGGAGTAAAAGAGAGGTAAAAAATGAAAGAAGAGATATGATAAATCCACAATCGGTATTCGTGACCGAAAGGAGAGAGTTGTTTGTCTGCCGCATTTGAAGGAGTTCCGGTCGGGCAGTTAACCTTGTTTTCACTCATTTGTTTGTCTGATACTATCATACACGATTCCATATAGGGAATGGTGACGAAAAATCAAATAAATTATAAATAATCAATGACAGAAATGTTTCAAGTTTGTAAATAGAAACAAAGAAAATACCGCAGCCGGAAAAGCTGCGGTATTTAAGAAAGGAAAAGTATGAAAAAATAAAAGAAAACATCAAATTTGGAAGAAAAGAGGAAAATCCAAATCTGACGTTTATGGACAAAACACTCTTATAGATATGTAATCTTTTTATGTGTCTTGATTATACACCATTTTTTGCTATATGATGTGAAAAAATATCGAAAAAATTATGACCGAAATGTAAACAAACAGAAATCTGCGAACATTTAACCGGATATGGAAAAACGGAAGCCTGAAAGCAGGCCTCCGTTTGAATCACAATTTAAATGGCACAGAACACAGCTTCCATGATTTCTGAGATGCGTGCACCGGAAACAGAACGATCCGCACAACCCAGATAAATCCGTTTGCGCTGATTATACAGCAGCCGGGTCTGTTTTTCCTTGTCGCCCTGCAGCAGCGGACGGGAGGTATCACGGCTGAGATTCTGGACAATACGGTAAAATGGTGTGTTCAGATGAATCAGCAGGCCATTCTTTTTATATTGCTCCACATTTTCCTCCCGCAGCACTGCACCGCCGCCCAAAGCAATGACACAGCCGGTTTTGTCTGCCACTTCATGGGCACAGGCGGTTTCAATGTCACGGAAGCCGGATTCTCCAACTTCTGCAAAGATATCGGAAATTTTCCTGCCTTCCCGTGCTTCCAGATAATCATCCATATCAATGAATTCATATTGCAGCGCACGGGCCAGCTTGCGGCCGATGGTGGTCTTGCCGCTGCCCATAAAGCCGCACAGAACGATATTGCTCTTGCCATATACATCCTGCAGGCGTTTTTTCGCCATATCTCCCGACAGCCTGCGCAGAATACGGGTCAGGCTGTCATTTTCAAACTGCGTGCCAAACCAGATGGTCTGAGCATAGGCAGCCTGCAGCACCAGCATCAGCAGACCATTGCGGGTCTTGATGTTATGCGGAGCCAGCTTCATGGTTGAGGTTTTCGGCGGATTGTAGATGGTATCAAAGACATACTCTGTGCCGACAGGCAGCTTTTCCAGCGGGCAGGCTTCCTCATGGGGATACATGCCCAGAGGAGTGCCATTGACAACAATGGCAGTAGCGCGGGGCAGCTGGGAAGAGGGCATGATGTCAATATCCGCCTGCGGCAGATACCCACGCAGTTCATTGCGCAGTTCCTTTGCCTTGGCAAGATTGCGTCCGGTAATCAGTACCTTGGCACCGGCATTGGCCAGATGGTAGCAGATCACACGGGATACGCCGCCATAGCCGCAGACCACAGCAATTTTACCTTTGACAGAAATACGGTCATATTCCAGCGAACCGGAAAATCCCAGAATATCAGTATTATAGCCGATGGCCTTGCCGTCATGGAAATGGACAGTGTTGACACTGCCCAGATCACGGGCGGTTTCATCTACTGCATCCAGGTAATCAAACACAGCCTTTTTGTGCGGAATGGTCAGATTCAAACCGCCGCACTTGCTGCGGGCAATTTCCATGGCTTCTTCCAGTTCCTCCGGCGGAACATCTACAGCAAAATAGGTGCAGTCCTTATGGGATTCCGCAAACAGCTTGGCATGCAGCTCCGGTGACATGGTATGGGCAATGGGATGACCGAACAGGGCAAAGGTAGGCTTTTCCGGCTGGAATCGGCGAAATTCCTCCATGGTTAAAATCATCGGGTTCCATCTCCCTTCAGGCTGTCAAGTGTCTCAAAAAAGGTCGGATAGGAAATTGCAACACAGGCCGGATCGTCAATAGAGGAATCTCCCTCACAAGCCAGTGCGCATACTGCCATGCTCATGGCAATACGGTGATCCGCATAGCTGGTGAAGGCAGCGCCATGCAGCGGCTTGCCGCCATGGATCAACATGCCGTCCTCGGTTTCCACCACATCCGCACCGGTGCGGGACAGCTCTGCTGTCATGGCAGCAATGCGGTTGGATTCCTTAACCTTCAGCTCCTGTGCGTCACGGATGATCGTTTCTCCTTCTGCGAACGCAGCGGCAACTGCCAGAACCGGCAGTTCATCAATCAATCGCGGAATCAGATCACCGCTGATAACCGTGCCGTGAAGCTTGGAGGAACGGACACGCAGGTCACAGACCGGCTCCATCGTTCCGCGTTCATTCAATCGTTGGATCTCTGCACCCATGGCCTCCAGTGCATCCAGAATACCGGTACGGGTAGGATTGATGCCTACATTCCGGATGGTAATGTCACTGTCCGGCAGAATCAGACCGGCAACAAGGAAATAAGCGGCAGAAGAAATATCACCGGGTACATCCACATCCACCGCATGCAGGGTTTCCGGCGGTGTCAGGGTAATTTCTGTGCCATTGGATTCCACCTGTGCGCCCAGACCCCGCAGCATGCGTTCGGTATGGTCACGGGAGGCAGCCGGTTCGATGACGGTGGTTTTGCCATCCGCAAAAAGACCAGCCAGCAGGATAGAAGATTTCAGCTGAGCAGAGGCAACCGGCATGTCATAACGGATGCCATGCAATTGTGCGGGCTTGACGGTCAGCGGACACAAATTGCCGTCCCGACCGTCGATGTCAGCACCCATCAGCCGCAGCGGCTTGATGATTCGTCCCATAGGACGCTTCTGAATGGATGCATCACCGTTCAGGGTAGAGGTAAAGGGCTGACCTGCCAGAATACCGCACAGCAGGCGGGTAGTCGTGCCGGAATTGCCGGTATACAGCAGCTCAGATGGTGCCTTCAGGCCATGCAGACCGGCACCATGGACAACCACTTCTGCATCAGACACATCAATGTCAATGCCCATGCTGCGGAAACAGGAAATGGTGGACAGACAGTCTTCCCCCATCAAAAAACCGGTGATATGGGTATCGCCTTCGGCAAGCGCACCGAACATCACCGCACGGTGGGAAATAGATTTATCTCCCGGTACCTGGACGGTACCCCGCAGGGAGGAGGCGGTGGTTAAGGTATGATTCATGATTTTTTTTCCTCCTCACTGACCTGATAGGAACCAAGAATACGGACAAAGGAGCATTCCTGTGACAGCTGATAAATCAGCGTGCGTATATTCTGATCCAACAGGTTGCCATCAAAGTCGATATAAAAGCAATAATTCCATGGCATATCCTGCAGCGGACGGGAATGGATTTCCGTCATGTTCAGACCGTAATCCGCAAAGACAGCCAGCGCGCCGTACAGACTGCCGACAACGTGAGGGAGCGTCAGCACAAGGCTGACACGGGTATCATCCGGCTGGGCGGACAGGGCGCGCTGCACAGCGATAAAACGCGTCTGATTGTAGTCACCGTCATTCACATTGGTTTCGAGAATTTCCAGACCATACAGCTTTGCTGCCGCCTCAGAGCAGATGGCTGCCTTGGTCGGATCGCCAAGCTGTGCAATTTTGTTGGCAGCAACGGCTGTGTTGCTCTCATCCAATGGGGTAAAGCCGTGAGTTTTGATGTATTGCTGGCACTGACGCAGTGCCTGGGGATGAGAATGCACTTCTTTTATGTTATCAAGGGAAGTCCCTTTGCATCCGGCAATACAGTGCCGGATTACCTTGACATGGGAATGAGAAATATACAGGCCGTATTGCTGCAGCAGATCATAGATTTCATTTACAGTTCCCGCTGTGGAGTTTTCTACCGGAACCACACCGGCATCCGCTTCGCCGTTAACTACTGCACGGAACACATCCTCCCAGGATTCCAGAGGACGTTTCTGTGCGTTGGGGAACAGCTCAGAGCAGGCCATATCCTGATAGGAGGCGGGAAGCCCGCCGTAATAGACCATCTTAGGATCGGAAATGCGGGGCTGAATGTCCAGCTTGAGCCGTTCCGGTTCCGCTTCCAGCATACGGAAGTACTGGTGCTTGCGGCTGACACGGGTTGTGGTGCGCAGCAGAGAAGAATATTCCAGTTTCAGCTCATCCGGAATATCCTTCAGCATAGTATCCAGCAGCTCGGTTTCTCTGGACGGAACGAGTACCTGTCCGCCATTTGCCATTTTATAATCGGAAACCTCCTCCGCACATTTCATGCGCTTGAGAAAGAGGGTTAAAATTTCATGGTCAATCGCGTTGATATCGCGGCGGACCTCATTAAGATCTCGCATATCCGTAGGCCTCCAAATACAAGTCAGTCATGGCAATGGCAACAGCCGCTTCGATGACCGGTGCGGCACGTGTGACAATGCAGGGATCATGTCTGCCCTTAATGACCAGCGGTTCCACTTTGCGGTCCACCAGATTCAGAGTCATCTGTTCCTTGGAAATTGACGCGGTAGGCTTGATGGCAGCCCGGACAATGATGGGCATGCCGCTGGTAATGCCGCCTAAAATACCGCCATTGTTATTGGTTTCCGTTTTAACGGTATCACCGTCCAGATACATGCGGTCATTGGCTTCCGAGCCCCGCATGGCAGCGATTGAGAAGCCGGCGCCGAATTCCACGCCCTTTACAGCCGGAACCGAGAACAGCATGGAAGAAATACGTCCTTCCGCCGGACTCAGCATGGGAGAGCCCAGACCTGTCGGTACACCGGTAACAGCACATTCAATGATGCCGCCGACGGAATCACAGGACATTCTCGCCTGTTCGATCTGTGCCAGCATAGCTTCCTGTGCCCGGGGATTGATGACCGGATAGGGCTGGGTACGCAGCTGTGCCAGCTGCTCATTGGAAACAGCTACATCATCAAAGGGAGTATCCATAATCTGTCCAACAGAAGCGATATGGGAACCCACTTCTATACCTTTGGAACGGAGGAACAGCTTGCACATGGCACCAGCGAATACCATGGGTGCAGTCAGGCGACCGGAAAAATGTCCGCCGCCCCGGTAATCATTGCAGCCATGGTACCGCACACGTCCGGTATAATCTGCATGACCCGGACGAGGATGCTCAATTAAATTGCGGTAATCACCGGAACGGGTGTCAGTATTTTCAATCACACAGCAAATCGGTGTGCCGGTAGTTTTGCCTTCAAATACACCGGAAAGAATCTTTGGCAGATCCTTTTCCCGACGTGCTGTGGACTGGCGGTTTTTGCCCGGTGCCCGGCGATCCATTTCCGAAAGGATAAATGCTTCATCATATGCTATGCCGGCAGGGAAGCCATCCAGCACACAGCCGATGCCACCGCCATGGGATTCGCCAAAAATGCTCAGTTTGAAATTATTTCCCCAAACAGAACCCATCATTTTCCTCCTTATTCACCGGTAACCAGCTGGTGCAGCTGCTCCAGCGGAATGGGATGGATGTTTGCCTTGCCCATGGGATGGACGAGAATAAAATTGATGCTGTCTGCCGCACGCTTTTTGTCATGCAGCATGGCAGTATAAATGTCCTCCATCGGATAAGGAACCTCGGTTGGCAGGCCATGTGCCTGACAGATGGAAGTAATCTGTTCCACCAGATCGGTTTCACCCAGCTTTACCGCCAGCTTGGCTGCCTGTACCATACCGATGGCAATAGCCTGACCATGGGACAGCTCAGTAAAATGACCGACTTTTTCCGCACCATGTCCGATGGTATGGCCAAAGTTCAGGATCATGCGCAGACCGGTATCCCGTTCGTCTGCCTGTACCACATCCCGCTTAATCTGAACGCATTCATAGACAATGCGTTCCATATTCTGTTTGAAATCCGGTGCGGAAATCAGGTCAATGATTTCCGGATTGGAAATAAAGCCGTATTTGATGACCTCTGCCATACCGTCATTGAAAATGTGTTCCGGCAGGGTAGTGAGAATATCGGTATCAATCATAACCAGCTCCGGCTGATAAAAGGCACCTACAAGGTTTTTGCCCTGAGGCAGGTCAACGGCAGTCTTGCCGCCCACAGAGGAATCTACCTGCGCCAGCAGAGTAGTCGGAATCTGGCAGACATGAATGCCGCGCAGATAGGTGGCTGCTGCAAAGCCGGTGATATCACCTACAACACCGCCGCCCAGTGCAATGACCAGATCCGAACGGGTCAGTTCCGCTTCACTGAAATCCGCATACAAACCGGCAACGGTATCCAGATTTTTATATTCCTCACCGGCGGGAATGACAGAAGTGGTGATATTCAGCGGAAATTCTGCGCACAACTGCTTTAAATACAGCGGTGCAACATTGGAATCTGTGACAACATGAATACGGGTGGGTTTGAATTTTTCCGCTACATGCCTTGCTGTCTGGGAAAAGATGCCGGCACCAATATAAATATCCGATTTGGATGTGGCACCCTGAAGGGAAAGATGGTACATGATACGTATTCCTCCCAATTAAATGTCGCGGCCGATTGCGCCTGCAACTGCACGCAGCTTGCCCATGGTACGGGCAAAATGCTTATAGGTCAGGGACTGTGCACCATCAGACAGAGCATGTGCCGGGTCATTGTGTACTTCGATAATCAGGCCGTCAGCACCTGCTGCAATGGCAGACATAGCCAGGGGTTCTACCATCCAATAGATACCTGCCGCATGGGACGGGTCAACCACAACCGGCAGATGGCTCAGACGCTTGAGTGCCGGTACTGCACTGATATCCAGTGTATTTCTGGTGTAGGTTTCATAGGTACGGATACCACGCTCACACAGGATGACCTGCTCATTGCCGCCAGCCATGATGTATTCAGCAGACATCAGGAATTCTTCCAGTGTGTTGGCGAAGCCGCGCTTGAGCAGTACCGGAGTATTGGTCTTGCCCAGTTCCTTCAGCAGCTCGAAGTTCTGCATGTTGCGAGCACCCACCTGATAGCAGTCCACACGGCCTTCAAACAGTTCAATATGCGCCGGATTGGTAATTTCGGTAACAATCGGCAGGCCCGTCTTTGCCTTTGCCTTGCACAGCAGTTCCAGACCTTCTGCCTTCATGCCCTGGAAGGAGTAGGGAGAAGAACGGGGCTTCCATGCGCCACCGCGCAGGATAGCAGCACCCTGACGCTGGACTTCTTCTGCAATTTCACAGATCTGCGGTTCGCTTTCCACTGAGCAGGGACCTGCCATAACAGCCAGCTTATTGCCGCCCACTTCAACACCATCAATATTGACAACGGTATTATCCGGATGCATCTGGCGGTTTGCCAGCTTGAACGGTTCCTGAACCTTCATGACACGCTCAACCCAGGGGTTCAGCATGAGGGTATCCTTTTCGACAGCAGAGGTATCGCCGACCAGACCGAGGATAGTGGTTTCCTCACCCACAATCGGGTTGACAGATACATGATAATGCTCGATCCATTGAGTCAGACGGGCAACCTCGTCCTGGGGGCATCCTTTTTTCAATACAACAATCATGAGTATAATCTCCTTGGAAAATAGATTTTCCCGGCTGAGTACACAGGAAAGCAAGCATAAAAAAAGTCTTTCTTCCCGCAAAACAGGGACGAAAGACAAACATTCCGTGGTACCACCCAGATTCGGCACTTATGCCGCACTTTGTTCAAATACGGGGCCGGGAAGCCCGATATTCTAGCCTTGTAACGGGGGCAGCCGTTTGCGCCTACTTGGAAATTCAGTGCAAAAGCTCAGGAGGGAACTTCAATACGTCCGATTCAAAGCAGGCTTTCAGTCACGGCATGCTCTCCCTGGTGAACCGATACGGATTTACTTTTCTCCGTCATCGCAATACTATTATAAAAAATCTTAGCCTATTATAATGCAAAAGGGGGTAAGATGTCAAGAGGAATTTGTCACAGAAAAAGGAAACAGCGGTTAAACTGTTTCCTTCGATTTCTGATTTCAATTTCAAAGCTTGTCATCAACTACAGTATACCACACCATAGAGGAAAAGCATACAGCATAAAATAAATATGTATGATTTTGCGAAAAAATCCGCAAAATTTTTAGATTCTACTTGACATGGAATGGAAATCATCCTATAATATAGAACAATATCTGAAATGTGATGAAGAGGTCAAGTAACTGCAAGCCGTCCTCAGAGAGCTGCCGTCTGGTGCAAGGCAGTGTCGTTCAGCAGTGAAACTCACCTTGGAACAGTCTGCTGAAACGGAGTTTTCTCCTGAGTAGGTCGGAACGGATGCCCACCGTTACAGGGGATACACATTGCTGGATGTGTTTGAGTGGTCGCTTTTCAGGGGAATTGCGGCAATTAGAGTGGTACCGCGGAAGTATGCTTTCGTCTCTGTTTCCAAAGTTTGTTTGGCGAGATGAAGGCTTTTTTTATGCCCGTCACCGCTTGATGAAAACCAGTAAATTTATTTTTTTACGGAGGATAGAGTCATGTCAAGACAGATCAAAATTTTTGACACCACCCTGAGAGATGGTGAGCAGTCTCCGGGCTGCAGCATGAACCTCAGCGAAAAGATTGAAGTTGCACGTCAGCTGGAAACACTGGGTGTAGATATCATTGAAGCAGGCTTTGCCATTGCTTCTCCCGGCGATGCCGCGGCAATTTCTACCATCGCACATACCATTAAGAATTCCACTGTATGCTCTCTGGCACGCTGCGTGGAGAAGGACATTGATACCGCATGGAGCGCAGTCAAGGATGCTGTGGACCCGCGTATCCATGTATTCCTGGCAACCTCTCCGATTCATATGGAATACAAGCTCAAGATGACACCGGAGCAGGTACTGGACAGTGTGCGTCATCATGTTTCCTATACCAAGAAGTATCTGGATAATGTAGAGTTCTCCGCAGAAGACGCAACCCGTTCTGATTGGGATTTCCTGTGCCGTGTTGTTGATGTTGCCATCAAGAGCGGTGCAACCACGGTGAATATCCCGGATACCACCGGTTATCTGACCCCCGGCGAGTATGCAGAGCTGATTCATTACATCCGTGAACATGTAGAAGGCGTAGACAATATCATTCTGTCCTGCCATAACCATAATGACCTGGGTATGGGTGTTGCCAACTCTCTGGCAGGCATCCAGGCAGGTATCGGTCAGGTAGAATGCACTATTAATGGTATCGGTGAGCGTGCCGGCAATGCATCTCTGGAAGAAATCGTTATGGCACTCAAGACCCGTAAGGATTACTTTGATGCGGAAACCCGTGTGGATTCCACCCAGATTTATCGTTCCAGCCGCATGATCCAGACCATTACCGGTGTTCCGGTGGCTCCTACCAAGCCGATTATCGGTGCCAATGCTTTTGCACATGAATCCGGTATCCATCAGCATGGTGTGCTGAACAATAAGAGCACCTATGAGATCATGACTCCGGAATCTGTTGGTATTCCGCAGAATGCCATTGTACTGGGCAAGCATTCCGGTCGTCATGCCTTTGAAGCACGCCTGAATGATCTGGGCTACACCCTCAGCAAGGAAAAGATCGACAAGGCATTTGAAAAGTTCAAGGTACTGGCTGACAAGAAGAAGGTTATCAAGGATCGTGACCTGGAAGCACTGATTGGTGTGGTTCCGGTATCCGGTCCGGTTCGTTACAACCTCAAGCAGTATGTCATCAACAGCGGCAATACCATCAGCACCACTGCGGTTATCAAGATGACCAAGGGTGAGGAAGAATTTGAGCGTGCAGCACTGAGCGATGGCCCGATCAATGCATCGTTTGCAGCAATCAACAAGATCACTGGTCTGAGCATTGAGCTGCAGGACTACCAGCTGCGTGCACTGACTGATGGTCAGGACGCACAGAGTGAGGCAATTGTGAAGATGACCATTGGTGACAACAGCCATGATATCATTACCGGACGCGGTATCTCTGTGGATATCGTAGAGGCATCCATTAAGGCGTATATCAACGGCATCAACAAGTATCTCAACGACTAATGGAACAACAAAACTCTGCCTGCATCTTTGTATACAGGCAGAGTTTTATACAGACATAGAGGAGGCAAACCACCTATGGCAATGACAATGACACAGAAGATTCTCGCAAGCCATGCGGGACTCGACAGCGTAACAGCAGGTCAGCTGATTGAAGCAAATCTGGATCTGACACTGGCAAATGATATTACCGGTCCGGTCGCCATCCGCGAGATGGAAAAGGCTGGTTTTGATCATGTATTTGATAAGAATAAGATTGCACTGGTTATGGACCACTTTGCACCGAACAAGGACATTAAGTCTGCGGAGCAGTGCCTGACCTGCCGTAATTTTGCAGGCAAGCATGAAGTTGTGAACTTCTTTGATGTAGGTCAGATGGGTATTGAGCATGCTCTTCTGCCGGAACAGGGTCTGGTAGGTCCGGGCGAACTGATTATCGGTGCAGATTCCCATACCTGTACTTATGGTGCGCTGGGTGCATTCTCCACCGGCGTAGGCTCCACTGACCTGGCAGCAGGCATGGCAACCGGCAAGGCATGGTTCCGTGTACCGTCTGCCATCAAGTTTAACCTGACCGGTTCCCTGCCGAAATATGTTTCCGGTAAGGATGTTATCCTGCACATTATCGGTAAAATCGGTGTTGACGGTGCACTGTACCGTTCTATGGAGTTTACCGGTGAAGGCGTTGCATCCCTGTCCATGGATGACCGTTTCACCATCTGCAACATGGCAATTGAAGCCGGTGCAAAGAATGGTATCTTCCCGGTGGATGACAAGACCCGCGAATACATCAAGGGCCGTGTAAACCGTGAGGTTACTGAATTTGCAGCAGATGCAGATGCGGTATATGATGAAGAATATACCATCAACCTGTCTGAGCTGCGTCCGACCGTTGCATGTCCGCATCTGCCGGAGAATACCAAGACCGTAGATGAGCTGGGTAAAATTGAAATCCAGCAGTCTGTCATCGGTTCCTGCACCAATGGACGTATTCAGGATATGCGTGATGCTGCTGCCATCCTCAAGGGCAGAAAGGTCAAGAAGAATGTCCGTACCATTGTCATCCCGGCAACACAGACCATTTATCTGCAGTGCATTGAAGAAGGTCTGGCAAAGATTTTTGTAGAAGCCGGCGCAATTCTGTCCACACCGACCTGTGGTCCGTGTCTGGGCGGTCACATGGGCATTCTGGCACATGATGAAAAGGCTGTTTCCACTACCAACCGTAACTTTGTCGGTCGTATGGGACATGTTTCTTCTGAAATTTATCTGGCAAATCCGGCGGTTGCTGCAGCATCTGCTGTTGCCGGTTACATCATTGACCCGGCTGAGCTGGAAGACTAAGGAGGTAATTGCATCATGAAGGCAAGAGGTTCTGTTTTTAAATATGGCGATAATGTAGATACAGATGTTATCATTCCGGCTCGTTACCTGAACATTGCAGATCCGGTAGAACTGGCAACACACTGCATGGAAGATATCGACACGGAATTTGTTAAGAATGTCAAGAAGGGTGATATCATGGTAGCAACCAAGAACTTTGGCTGTGGTTCCTCCCGTGAGCATGCACCTCAGGTAATCCGTGACAATGGTATTTCCTGCGTCATTGCATCTTCCTTTGCCCGCATTTTCTATCGTTCCTCTATCAACATCGGTCTGCCGATCATGGAGAGTGAGGCTGCTGCCAATGCCATCAGCGCAGGCGATGAGGTTGAGGTTGATTTTGATACCGGTCTGATTACCGATATCACGACAGGCGAGACATTCCAGGCAGCTGCATTCCCGCCGTTCCTGCAGAATATTATTTCTGCCGGCGGTCTGCTCAAGAGCCTGAAGGAAAGAGAGGATAACAAGTAATGCAGTACAATATTGCGGTCATTAAGGGTGACGGCATCGGACCGGAAATTGTCACCGAGGCAATGAAGGCACTGGATGTTGTCGGCGAAAAGTTTGGTCATACTTTTAACTATACAGAATGCTATGCAGGCGGCAATGCCATTGACAAGTTTGGCATTCCGCTGCCCCAGGAGACATTGGATACCTGTAAGGCTTCTGATTCCGTACTGCTGGGTGCAGTAGGCGGTCCGAAGTGGGACGGTGTTCCGTCGGATAAGCGTCCGGAACGTGCGCTGCTGGGTCTGCGTTCCAATCTGGGTCTGTTTGTCAATCTGCGTCCGGCACAGATGCATGCGGCACTGGCAGATGCATGCCCGATCAAGGAAGAAATTATCGGCGATGGTTTTGATATTCTGGTTTGCCGTGAGCTGACTGGTGATGTTTACTTCGGTAAGCGTGGCCGCCGTGAGAGCGAACTGGGTGAAACCGGTTGGGATGATATGAACTATTCTGTTACCGAGGTAGAACGTATCGGCCGCCGCGGTTTTGATATGGCAATGAAGCGCGGCAAGAAGCTGGTTTCTGTAGATAAGGCAAATGTTCTGGAAACCTCCCGTGTATGGCGCGAGACCATGCATAAGCTGCGTGAGGAATATCCGGAGGTTGAATATCAGGATATGTATGTGGACAATGCTGCTATGCAGCTGGTTCGCAATCCGGGACAGTTTGATGTCATTGTGACCGGCAACCTGTTCGGTGATATTCTGTCTGATGAAGCAAGCATGATTACCGGTTCCATCGGTATGCTGCCCTCTGCTTCCATTGGTGAAACCAAGCTGGGCATGTATGAGCCGATTCATGGCTCCGCACCGGATATTGCAGGCAAGGGGATTGCAAACCCGATTGCAACCATCCTGTCCTGTGCAATGATGCTGCGTTATTCCTTCGGTCTGGGCGAAGAAGCTGACTGCATTGAAGCAGCAGTAGAAAAGGCACTGAATGATGGACATCGTACTGCGGACATTGCAAAGCCGGGTGAGAAGGTTCTGTCCACCTCTGAGATGGGTGCAATTGTCTGTGCGAACATCAAGGGCTAAGTGAAAACAGAGATAAAGAAAGACGGGCTGGCATCAGTCCGTCTTTTTTGTGTATAGAGAAGTATGATGTTTCAGTTAAATTCATTCTGATGCTGGAGGAAAAAATCATAATATGCCCGCACATTGGATAGTTCTGTCCAGCCCTTGACTGCAGCAGGTTTGGTATCCAGATCATATATTTTTGCGCCTTTCATGGACAGCAGGAAGGGAGAATGGGTGGAGAGAATCAGTTGGCAGCCAAAAAAGCGTGCTGAATCCGCAAGAAACTGTACCAGCTCCTGTTGGAGCTGTGGCGACAGGCTGTTTTCCGGCTCATCTAACAGATACAGCCCATTTTCCTGTATTTTATGGCAGAAATAATAAAATGCACTTTCCCCGTTGGAATGTTCACGGACATTATCCATCAGCTGGCTTCTGGTATATTGGGACTGTGAATACCTGCGGGATTGATTGACTTGTTTCAGCTTTTGATAATCCTCCAGAGATTTGAGCTGAAAAGATGCATATTTTTCTTCCAGATATTTTTGAAAAATTTCCTCACGTTTTTGATGGATGCCCTGATTCAGTGCCCGCAGATCCAGCATATAATCAAAAACATCATCACTGGTAATGATACAGCTGTCAGGGGAAATGGGAGCTTTTTGCTCGTAATGGCACAGATTGGTATAGGTTTCAAAGAAGTTGGAACGATTGTACAATGCATCACGATGCAGTTGGAGCTTTTGTGCAATGATATTGAGTATGGTTGTCTTACCGGAGCCATTGCCGCCATACAGAATGGTGATTGGCTCAAAATCCAGCCGACAGAGACCGCATTGGGGCAGAATCTGAAAGGGATAAAAGGTATCATAACAGGTTCGGCGTTCATCCAGAAAGAAGCTGTTTTCTTCTTCCGCAGAGGGAAAGGAAAAACTGGACAGATACAACATCATGGGATTACCTCATAGTAGGATGTGCGTGCCCCTGAATTTTTGCAAGGATCTCCACATCTGCCGGACAAAATTCATAGCCACCAATTTCCTGTGGTGTAATCCACTGGATATTATGGTGCTCCAGCCTTTGCGGTGTGCCCTCCAGTATCATGGCATTGAATAAGGTAAGATGAACAGTCAGGTCAGGATACTTGTGTGTTACCTCCATAAATATATCGTTTACAGCAATGGTAACATCCAGTTCTTCATGACATTCCCGGATCAGTGCCTGCTCTTTGGTTTCCCCCGGCTCTACTTTGCCGCCGACAAACTCCCACAGCAGCCCCCTTGCCTTATTGGCCGGACGCTGGCAGATCATAAATTTATCTTTGTCCCAGATCAGAGCAGCGACAACCTCTGTGGTTTTGAGAATATTGATTGCTTTCAGATATTTTTCCCGGCGCTGTAAATCTGTTTCTGTTACAGCATCCAGACGGGACAGGTCACTGTTATGGGTGAGATCAGCAAGTTTGACGGTAACGGCAATGGGATTGTCCCGCAATCCACGGACATAATCCAGATAGGGAACAGAAGGATCATGTGTCAGACGGCGCACTGCCTCAATTGCATCAGCAGGAAAACCTTCCGCCTGTAAATCTTCTATGGTCAGATTCGTATCTTCTATGGTATCATGCAGCAAGGCAGCAATGGTAGTAACTTCATCCGGCATCTGTTCTGCAAGATGCAAAGGATGATGAATATAGGGCAAGCCGGTTTTATCGGTCTGTCCATGATGTGCCTCATATGCCAGTTGCAATGCACGTTTGGTTTGTGGTGTATAAATCATAACCATACCTCTTTTAATAGAATGATATCCGTAATTTTATTGTATCGCAGACTATGGATCTTTTCAACATATGGTATGTGGGATATTCCATCAAAAAAAAGAAACCAGCAGGCAGGTGAAAGCTGGTTTCCTTTGTATAAGAGAGAAAGTAAATTCAGTTTATTCATTGACGTTATTATATCATAGCTTTGATGGGAAAACTTGCAGTATATGGGAGAATTATGGGAGAATATCGTCATATCCTTTGCAGAAAAACATAGGGGAGATATAGTCTGGCAGCATGTTTCCTTCCGGACAAAAATGTGTTATACTAAACAATACATTGGTTAGGGAGGAAATAGTATATCGCCTTTACTGTTGGCAGCCATTGTTTTTATCACATTGGCACTGATTTTTTATACCACCGGTGTTTTCGGCGAACGTCGCTCTGGTACGCTCACGGCACGTCATGTTGTCATCTTCTGGCTTGGCCTGTTCTGCGACACGACTGGTACCATGCTGATGTCACGCATTGCAGCACAGAATGCAAGTGCAGGCAATTCCCTGCACGCGGTCACCGGTGCACTTGCCATTGTTCTCATGCTCGTCCATGCGGTGTGGGCTGTGTATACCCTGCGCCGGGGCACAGAGCATGCACGGCAGATTTTCCATAAATTCAGCCTCGCCGTCTGGCTTGTTTGGCTGATCCCATATGTAATCGGTATGGTCATCGGTATGGGATAACAAAAACATAACGGTTCGGAGTCGTCAGGACATAGCAGCAGGGAACAGGCAGCAGCTTGCTCCCTGTTTTTTTCAGGGATGGCAATGTTCCGGTATGCCGATGTCTGCCAAAACGATTTTGCCGCAGAATACCGCAGCTTCTGCTGTGATATGTACCTGTTTCAACGAATCAAAGGCAATGGTAAGCTCAGCCTGAATCGAGCCTTCTGCCACAGCACCGGTATCTGCCTGCAGTCCGCTGGGCACATCCAAAGCAGCAATATGAGCGCCGGAATGATGGATACAGGCACAGGCTTTGCGTCCGGAAGGACGGAGTGCACCATGGAATCCGGTGCCATACAGGGCATCTATTACGACATCTGCCTGTATTTGAGAGATTTCATCCAGCTGCAGAATGGTAACCGGCAGAAACTTCAGCCGATCATAATTTGTCTTTGCATCCGGAGTAACCGGCTGTCCTTCTGCCAGAATGACGGATACCGTCAAGCCTTCCTGTGCAGCAAGTCTGGCAATGACAAAGCCATCGCCGCCATTATTTCCTTTTCCAGCCACTACTGCAAGACACGTGGCTTCCGGCCATTGCCTGCGAATTTCCCGATAAGCTGCAGTTCCGGCATTCTCCATCATCTGCAGATAGGAAAGACCGCTTTCATCTGCATTTCGTTCAATCTGTTTCATCTGTGCAACGGTTACAACGCGCATATTTTCCTCCTTGATTTCATAGGATATATAAGAAATATCTGGGTTGAAGCTGTTTTTACAAGGCAAGTATAACATTTCTTTGATAAAAAGACAATTCTTGAAAAAAGAACTTTACAAATGGGCATTCGCTTGCTATAATACTAAATGGACATGCGCCCGTAGCTCAGCTGGATAGAGCGTCAGACTCCGACTCTGAAGGCCATGCGTTCGAATCGCACCGGGCGTACCATATAAAAGACCTGTTTCTTGTGAAGCAGGTCTTTTTCTGTATTTTTTTGAGTTTTATTTTTTTCATACGAACACACTACGAACATTTTGCACTTAAAGTGGTTTTTGAATTTCTGCGCTGGTGGTAGTCAGTACGGTTGTAAGCTTTTCGCAAAATGATTCCATGTCATGAGGGACATATACAGATGCAGTAACCTGAATCTTCTTGTGGCCTGACAGATTGCTGATTGTAAAAATGTCTACACCCTTTTTTGAGGGAGAGAGCGGTGCATATTCCAAACGGGAGTTGGAGGAGTACACCAGACCGGATGCCGTGACCTACAATGGCAAGAGCA
Source organism: uncultured Clostridia bacterium (assembly GCA_945872165.1). Lineage (GTDB taxonomy): Bacteria > Bacillota > Clostridia > Oscillospirales > Butyricicoccaceae > Butyricicoccus_A. The sequence goes on from CAMBYS010000010.1 coordinate 17,363, forward strand.
TGAGCCTGTATGAGGCCCAGCAGCTGCAGCGGTACCAGGAACGGCAGATCAGAAGATGGAAGCGGGAATATGTTTGTTCCCAGGCTGCTGGTATTGATACTTCGCAGGCAGATGCGAAGCTTGCAGAGTGGAACAGTACGCATGCGGACTTCTTACAGCAGACTGGATTGAAAGTTAATTCCAGCAGGCTGACAGGAACTGCAGCGAAAACACTTGTTAAGTCTGCCAAACGTGGTATAATAAATACAGGATCAATAGCAGGTGCTCTTGATCCGCTGAGCCCCAGAGCAGAGAAGCATGCTATCCAGTATTATGAATCTGTCAGACATATGAAGACGGACGCAGAGAGAATTGCAAAAAATACTGGCTGGGAAAAAGAAAAAATAGCCGAAATAAAAAATCATGTATTTATTCAGGAGCATGATTTGTTGGATGGGCATAGGCGATTTGACCCATCTTTTGAAATGGCACAATCATGGCAACGATTGATAGAAGGAAAAGATATTCGAGAATGTGATCTCGTACTTTTGAAACATGAATATCTTGAACTCACACTGATGAAAAAAGGATATTCGCAAAATGATGCGCATATCATTGCCAGCAAAAAATATGATTATGCATCTGCGGTAGAGAGGGAGTGAGTTTATGGTTCGCCTGGACAACATATCGACAGCTGGTGGAGTGGCTTCGTGCAGATTTTATCCAGAAAATTCCGAGATGTACGGAAAACTTACGATTGACATTACATCGGGAGAGATCATAGAATTGACCGAACCGGATGGCGGATGTCCAAAAACATACATTGCCCATGCCAGATCAAAACTGCATAAATTATCTGTAAATAACGAGAAGATGCCGGATGAAGCGTTTGCTATCTGGTATTAAGCCGCCAAGCGAAAAGCAAGGCGGTTTTCTTATGCCGTAATGTTCCCGACATTTTGTCGGGAACAAGAATACAAAACATCATGTATTAAGCATCCGAAAGGGTGCTTTTATTATGCCCTGGGCACGGCGGTAAACTGCTATTTCTGTTCAAGGACAATGGCGGCAAGCTCTATTTCGGCGTTTCCGACGCTGCTGCGGGAGCTATTGTTGCTATGACGGAAAGCGAAAAAGCAGAATACCGCATAGGAATTTCCATCGACTACACAGAAAGGATGATTTAATCAATGACTGTAGCTGAGCAGATGAAGGCAGCAGGTGTAACGCCGAAGCTGGAGTATGAAGGTGAAGTAAAGACCAATTTTATGATTCTGGGTGTTGCATATGTACTGGTTCTGCAAAGCATATTCCTGTTACATAACAAAATTATATGTTAAATCCTGTATAATGTAAAAAACCTCTGAATTATCACTAATTCAGAGGTTTTCAACCTGGTGGACACTAACGGTCTCGAACCGCTGACCTTCCGCACGTCAAGCGGATGCTCTACCAACTGAGCTAAGTGTCCTTTTCTCAACTGTGAGCATTATTATAACAGGATCAACCGTTATTGTCAATGAAATTTTCGTATTTTTCCTATATATGTTTAATAAACAATATTTTGTTTGGCGAATTGCTTTGGTGTTATGCCGAAAGCCCGTTTAAATACACGGTCAAAATACCCCACATTGTCAAATCCAACTGCCAATGCCACCTCAGAAACCGTGGAGTGGGAGGATATCAGCAATTCCTTGGCACGGTTCAGCCGATAATCGTTCAGATACCCAACCGGTGATACCTGCATGCCGGCACGGAAGCAGCGCAGTGCCGCACTTTTGCTGATATTGGCAGCGCTGGCGATATTGTCCAGTGAAATGCGTTCGGTATAATGATCCGCAATAAACTGCATCATCATCCGCAGGCGGGCTTGTGTGACAATGTGTTTATTAAGCTGCTGCTCTGTATCTGCTTTTTTGAGCTGAGGTGCCAAATACAGCCACAGCTCGGAAATGCCAATTTGAATCCGCAGTTCCGTCAAATCCTGTTCTGACTGACAGATTTCCTGAACCATTTGATAGCATTCCAGAGTTTTCCGTTCCCATGCTTCTGTTCCATGAAGCAGCAGGAAAGGCTGCCCCTGTGTGACAACCGGCTGAACATATTTCCGATAAATCGCGGAGCTGCTGGGAGCAATCAGTTCTGGCGAGAAAATGATATCAGAAAACTGACATTTTGACTGTTTACAGTTTTCCGGGGCCTGATATCGGTGAATGACACCGCTGTTAATAAACAGGGCATCACCTTTTTTCATACAGATGGTCTGTTCTCCCATATGGCATTCTATCACGCCATCCAAAACATGAACAAACTCAATTTCATTATGCCAATGCCATTCGATAGATTCCCGCCGTTTCCAGTCAAATGTTTCAATGTAATACTGAAATGGAAAATCTGCTGTACCATGACTTTTCATTTCGCGTAGCGTATCATCCGTAATCATTTCTACGGTATCTTCTGTGACAATGCGAATAAATTCCTTTGGCAAGCCCTTCACCCCTCTCATACCTTTGTGGTGATATTGTACCATATCTCCCGGCAGTCAATCAAGCGTTCTGATGCTCCAACAAAGCAGGGCATAGAAAGAAAAATCCAGCTCTATGCATGCACAGAGCCGGATTATGTGTACATATTTTATTTGCTTGCCAGCTTATATACCTCATAAATGGCTTCCCGATCCAGCGGGACAAATTTACCGATTTTTCTGGTATTCATAAAGCTGCACTTATGTGCCAGCTCACGCATATCTTCTTCGGACAATGTAATGCCCATCTGATTGATTCGTGTTGGCATACCGATGGACTGGAAAAAGGCTTCCATGGCATCAATACCCCGGTTTGCTGTTTCCATGTCGTCTGCACCAGGTTCCACACCCATGACGTTGACGGCAAATTTCGCAAACCGAGCCGGATTTGCGGGCATCACCGTTCTTGCCCAGCTGCTCCAGACAGCACACAGACCTGCACCATGGGCCACATCATATTTACCGCCCAATTCATGCTCCAGCTGATGGCTTGCCCAATCACCGCCATCTGTGCCGCAGCCAGTCAGGCCATTATGGGACAGACTGCTTGCCCACATCAGTCCGGCACGTGCCTCATAATCCTCCGGATTGCGCAGAGCAGCTGTGACATCCTTCATGACAGAACGAAGCAGACCTTCTGCCAGATTGTCTGTCAGATTCATCGGCACATCCACTGCGGTAAAATACCGTTCCATGGTATGCATCATGATATCTGCCGCACCGCTGGCGGTCTGATAAGCCGGGAGGGTATAGGTCAGAGTCGGATCCATAATGGCAAATTTACAGCGGCTGTATTCACTGCTCAGACCCCGCTTGAGCCATCCATCCTCATTGGTAATGACGGAGGAATTGCTCATTTCACTGCCGGCAGCAGCAATGGTCAGTACAGCGCCAACCGGTGCACAGGCAGTGGGAACCTTTTTCTTTGCATAATAATCCCACACATCCCCTTCATTGGTCAGACCATAGCCGATTGCCTTGGAGGAATCAATGACGGAACCGCCGCCTACCGCCAGAATGAAATCCACACCTTCCTTCCGGCAAAGGGCAATGCCTTCCTTTACCAGACCCAGACGCGGATTGGGGACAACACCGCCCAGCTGGATATATGCCACACCGGCAGCTTCCAGCGACTGGGCAACCCGATCCAGCAGACCGCTGCGCTTGGCACTGCCGCCGCCGTAATGAATCAAAACCTTTTTACAGCCTTGCTCCTTGACGAGCGTGCCGACTTTTTCCACAGCGTTTTTGCCAAAGACCACATGGGTGGGAGCATGATATTCAAAATCGAGCATAGAAGCACCTTCCTTTGTAAATACTGTTTCAATATGTTTCATCGTTATCGAATAGGATCAGCTTTGGGGATACGCAGCAGGTCGGATGGAACTCCTTCCAGCCGCAGCAAATGGATTTTTTTCTCCAATCCTCCGGCATAACCGGTCAGACTGCCGGAAGCACCCACCACACGATGGCAGGGAATGAGAATGCTGATGGGATTATGTGCCACAGCGCCGCCTACGGCCTGAGCGGAAACCGATCTGCCGGTTTGCAGCTGCAATTGCTTTGCAATGGCTCCGTAGGTTGTCAGCCGGCCATAAGGGATTTGCAATAGCAGCTCCCACACAGCCTGCCGGAATGGACTGCCCACAGGGGCAAGCGGAATATTAGGTTCTGGATGCTTTCCTGCAAAATAGCAATCCAGCCAGTGGGATGCCTGCTGGAAAATCGGAAGTGGTTTTTCCTGTGTATCCTGTTCCAGGGTACTGCCAAAATATTTCTGTCCATCAAACCACAGCCCGGTAAGGCTGGTGCCGTCGCTGGACAGAGTCAGACTGCCAACAGGCGAATGATAGGTATGAATAAACTGCATAAGCTTCACCAACTTTGAACTGATTCTGTTGTTATCATACCATACATCCTGTGAAAAAACAAATCGAGCTGTCTGAGGACGAAACAATTTGACAGCAACGGATTTTTCCTGTACCATGTGGTTGCACAATGTTGGAAAGGAGCAATCGGATGAATTGTAACCATACATGCGGCAATTGTGAAGGACATTGCGGCAGCTGCGGCGGATGCAGACCACAGCTTACCATCACACCGGCAGAATATGCCTTGCTGATGCAGTTTGCCGTCACACCCTTTCTTCCGGTAGCTACGGGCTGGAATCTGAAAACACCGGTTTATCTGGAGGAAACCGCTTATACATCGGAGGAATACAGTGCGGCTTTGACAGCACTCAGTCTAAAAGGGCTGATACGTATTGATTATGATATCCCATTGAGCAATTTCAGCTATCAGGCATATCAATCCTATCCCATGCATGGCAGCATGGCGTTGACCGGTGCAGGACAGGAAATTGTGGAGCAGCTGGAACTGCAGGATGTGGAACAGGATGAAACAGCACAGGGAGCAGAATGATCTGCCCCCTGTTTTTGTATCTGTTTATTCGATGGTCAGGCCAAGAGGTTTGATGGCACGCTGTAAAATGCCGTTGACATAGGAAATCAGGATGCCATAATTGGTCATCGGAATGCCGTCATCCTCTGCCCGGGCAATCCGGTATTTCATTTCCCGTTCATTCAGCATGCAGCCGCCGCAGTGGACAATGAGTTTGTATGGCGTCAGATCATCCGGGAATGCACCGCCGCTGGTATAAGCAAAGTTGATGGTCTTACCGGTGTATTCCTGAATCCAGCGGGGCAGCTTGACGGTGCCAATGTCATCGCACTGCCGGTGATGGGTACATCCTTCAGAAATCAGCACCGTATCCCCATCCTGCAGCCGATCCAGTGTGGCAACACCATGTACAGCACTGTCCAGACGGCCTTTATACCGTGCAAACAGGATGGAGAAGGAAGTCAGCGGCACATCTTCCGGCGTATCTGCGGAAACCGATTTGAATGCCTGGCTGTCTGTTACCACCATACGCGGAGGCTGTCCCAGCTTTTCCAGTGTGGCAGCAAGCTCGGTTTCCCGGCAGACAATGGCAGTGGCACCGGCTTCCAGAATATCACGGATGGTCTGCTGCTGGGGAAGGATCAGACGACCCTTGGGTGCTGCGGAATCAATGGGCACCACCAGAACCACAAAATCATTGGGCTGCAGCAGATCTGCGATAATATGTCTGCCGTTGTCACCGCTGGGAACCAGACGGGCAATGCGTTCCTTAAGTGCATGAATGCCGGTTCCATCCGCAGCGCTGACATAGCGAACTGCATCCGTATCTGCCGGAACCGTATCCAGCAGGTCACATTTATTCATGGCAATGACATGGGGGATATTCTTGGCAGTCAGGCGGGACAGCAACTCCGTATGGGCATCAGTCTGACCCTCCGACGCATCAATCACCACCACAGCAAGGTCACATTTATTCATGACCTGCATGGCTTTGCGGATACGCTGGGCACCCAGCTCACCTTCGTCATCCAGACCCGGTGTGTCAATCATGACTACAGGACCCAATGGAAGCAGTTCCATTGCCTTGGACACCGGATCGGTGGTTGTTCCGGCAATGTCTGAGACAATGGCAAGATCCTGACCGGTCAGGGCATTGATTAAGCTGGATTTTCCGGCATTTCGTTTGCCAAAAATACCGATATGTACCCGTTCAGCAGATGGGGTTGCATTCATTCCCATAAAAATCACCTCTGTGTATGGAAGTTTTCTATTTGTCATATAGAATAACCTCATTATACAATGTTACAGCTGATTCGTAAAGTACACGAAAGGTGTACATCTCTGCTGAACAAGGGAGCCGGTTCGATACCGGACAGAAGCCTGTTCCGAACGAAATCGATGTCTGGGACAGATGACCAAACCGCCGCAGGAGCCGGCTTCGGCAGAAAAGCCGCATAATTGTTTCATCGACGCGTCACCCTGTAACAGTATATCCGAAAAATACAGGTATATTCCACAGCCGGTTTGCTGATACTGCATATGGGTGATAAACTGTGAAACAAGCGGAAAAAACGGCAATTTTGGTATCCTATGGCTGCTGGGGATATCCTTTTCTGGAATACCTGTTCCGCGGATGGTCCCATTGGTCCATGGCGCTGGCAGGAGGAATCTGTTTTGGACTGCTGGGACAGATTTCCGATTTACTGCGGGAGTTTCGTCTGCCGGTGCGCTGCGTGGCAGGGACAGCGGCAATTTTATGTGTGGAATTTATTTTCGGATGTATTTTCAATTTAGGTATGCATTTGCATGTGTGGGATTATTCCGATGAATGGTTCAATCTGGCAGGACAGATCTGTATTCGTTATGGGATCATCTGGCTTTTCCTCAGTGCACCATTGATTTTGCTGGCAGATCAGCTGAAGGTTGAAAAAAAGCCGAAGAGAACTGACCCATTGCCTGCTTGCAAGCAGCGGAAAATGAGCATATAATAAAGAGAATCTTCCAGACAATAAAGGAGACAAGGACACCATGCTGCTTGCAATCAACATACAGAATTCTACCATTACCTTAGGCTGCTTTGATGAGGCTGCAAAGCTGCATGCGGTAGCCCATATTGCCACGGAATCCCGGCATACAGCAGATCAATATGCCTGTCAGATTGAGAGCGTGCTCCGGCTCAGGGGATTTGTTCCGGCAGAGATGCATGGTGCAGTGCTGTGCTCGGTTGTTCCCATGCTGAGTGCCGTGATACAGGAGGCAGTCGAAATGCTCTGCTGCTGTGAGGTGGTCAATGTCTCCTCTGGTGTCAAGACCGGTCTGAGTATTCAGACGGATAATCCCCGGGCATTGGGCAGTGATCTGGTATGTGTGGCAGTGGAAGCTGCAGCATTGGGCAGGCTGCCTGCATTGGTGGTGGACATGAACACCGCAACTACTTTTACCGCACTTAATGCCAGAGGCGTGCTGGCGGGCTCCATTATTGCACCGGGTATCCAGATTGGACTGGATGCCTTACATGAAAAAGCAGCACAGCTTCCATCCATCAGCCTGAACCGCAAAACTGTCCGGCTGCTGGGGAAAAATACCGTGGATGCCATGGCATCCGGCGTTCTGCATGGCGCTGCCAGCATGGTAGACGGCATGATTGCCAAATGCCGGCAGCAGCTGGGAGACAATCTGACGGTATATCTTACCGGCACAGAAGCCCCTATGGCAGCAGCTTATATGCAGGAGAAGGTACAGCGCATGGATGACATGGTGCTGTATGGCCTGTATCGAATCTGGACCAAAAACAGAAAATGAGTTCCCATGGCTGCACAAAACGTGCAGTCATTTTTTTCTTTACCGTATCAATCAGCCGGCATTGCATATACTACAGACAGGTTTGTAGCAGGGAGGAAGAAACATGCCGAAATCACTTTGGACCGATACTGTGTCATTGCCGGAGTTTACACCATTGCAGGGGGATAAAAAGACCGATGTGCTGGTGATTGGCGGCGGACTATGCGGCATTCTGTGTACGTATTTTCTGCGGCAGACTGGTGTGGATTGCCTGCTGGTGGAGGGAAACAGGATTGCCAGTGGTACGACAAAAAATACCACCGCAAAGCTTACCTCTCAGCATGGGCTGATTTATGATAAGCTGATACGTTCCCTGGGAACGGAACGGGCGGCATGGTATCTGGATGCCAATGAAAAAGCTTTGGAACAATATCGCAATCTTTGCCAAAATATAGATTGTGATTTTGAGGAAAAAAGTGCCTTTGTTTATGCCTTGCGGGACAGGGAGAAAATCGAACGGGAGGTACAGGCAGTCAACCGGCTGAGGTTTCCGGCGGAATTTGCCGAACATCTGCCGCTGCCCTTTGATACGGTGGGTGCCGTTCGGTTTCCCCATCAGGCACAGTTCCATCCGTTAAAATTTCTTGCCGGGATTGTAAAAGGTCTGCCGATTTATGAACATACCTTTGTCCGGAACATAGAAGGAAAGACAGCAATTACTTTGCAGGGACGGATTACCGCAGAGCAGATCATTGTTGCCACACATTTTCCTTTTCTCAACCGGCATGGCAGCTATTTTTTAAAATTGTATCAGCATCGTTCCTATGTGCTGGCGCTGGAACAGGCAGCCCAGGTGGATGGCATGTATTTGGATGAAGCTCAGGGCGGACTGTCGTTCCGCAATGCCGGTGGCTTGCTGCTGTTGGGAGGTGGAAGCCATCGGACAGGCAAACAGGGGGGAGGC
>CAMBYS010000011.1 GCA_945872165.1 uncultured Clostridia bacterium
CAATGTGGAGGCAATCACAACGAGAATGGCTGCCGCTACCGGAGAAAATCCACGGTAAATCATCGGCAGGAAAAAACAGAAAATACACACAAAGGTAAATGCCAGTCCCAGGATGGAATACAAGCCCTGCCTGCCGCCAATCAGCCAGATGGTCAGCAGAAACAAGCCGATAATCAGGTACAGCATGGGTTCCCGATGATATCCATATACGGAAGCCACAAGCTCGCCCTGTGATTCACTGAGAATGGCAACCACTTTCATGCCTTCCTTGCAGTGTGCGCCGTACAGATAGGAAGAGGAACTGATGGCTTCAACGGTTTCCTCCGCATGCGCTCCGGTCAGAATACGCAGCTGTACCCGCTGATCTCCCACATATACCCCCTCCAGCTGCTCATTGTCCTGCAGCACAGAGACAACCTCTGCCTTGACAAAGCTGCGGCCTTCATTTTCCATCAGCGGCTGCCGTTCCACCTGTGCGATGGTATAAAAACAATATGCTGTCAGAATCGCCGCCACTACCACAGCCAGCCGCTTCCATATTCCGTGTATCTTATCTGTTTTTCTGCCCATTTGTCCTGCTCCATAAAAATGCGCCGGAGAACCGCAGTTCTCCGGCTGTTTTGTTGATCTGATTCAAGCGTTCCGTACATATTACGGATTATTTTACGGTATTGCGATAGCTGACCATAATCTGTGCTGCCTGTGCACGGCTTGCATTGCTGCCCGGCAGCAGCTTGCCGCTATCTGTACCAACCATGATCTTATTGGCAACTGCCCATGCTACCGCATCCTTTGCCCATGCGGAAATGCTGTCAGCATCGGAATACCGGCTCAAATCCCCACGTGCCGAGGTGTCCTTGCCATTGGCTGCTGTATACTTTTCCAGCAGTACAGCAGTCTGCTCACGGGTGACATCGTGCATCGGTGCAAATTTGGTATCACTCACACCGGCAGTTACCTTATTCTGATATGCCCAGAGGACTGCATCATAATACCAGTCACTCTTTTTGACATCGGTAAACGGCATGGTGCCTTCTACCTTCGGCTGACCATTCATGTTATACAGCACCTGTACAAACATCCCACGGGACATGGTTTTTTCCGGCGAGAAGGTGGTTGTACTGGTACCCAAAAACAGCTTGTCCTGATATGCCTGTGCTACAGCGTCATAATACCATGCATCCTTGCTGATATCGGTAAACGGCAGCTCGACTTCTTCCTGTTCATTCTTTACAATCGTAAAGGTATCATCAATTTTTTCGTCTGTATCGGTGCGGTAGGTATTGATGGTAAAGCTGTCCGCATCAATATCAATGACAGAATAGGTGGGCACATCCTCCTGCCAACGGTTTGCAATATAGCTCTGCATACGCGGCACCAGATCATAATACTTACTGCCGGAGGAAGAGTTGGCAGTCATATACAGAATGCCTTCCGGATTGACGGCAACGGAGCCATCGGTCTCCTCCACTGCTTCCTTGTCCATAACGGCATCCAGATACTGCAGATATGCCTGTTCTGCCGGTTCTGTGGTGGTAGGAATGATATTTTCCGGTGCGACAAAGCGTGTCTCCGGATTTTCTCCCGCATCCATATCCTGCTCCAGCATTTCATCAAATGCATCATCGGTATATTCCGTGGTCTTTACGCCGCCCTTGAGGATCTGGGAACGGGAATATGCATGGTCATGACCGGTGAGTACAACATCAATGTCATTTTCTTCAAAATACGGCACCAGCTGATACCGCAGATTGGTGATTTCCGGCTCATTGGAATGCTCTGCGGAACCATAAATATCCTGATGGAGGGTGACAATGCGCCATTTTGCATCCGGGCATGCGGCAACAGCCTGCTCAATGAACTGCTTATGCTCTGCCACATTGGTATCCTGTGTGTTCAGCATGATAAACAGTGCATTGCCATAGGTGTAATAATAGTCACCGCCTACAATGCCGTTGGAACCCAGTTCACTGTTGTTTGCTGTATTGAAATGGTAGGTATAGTTGGGGTTATCTGCGTCATGGTTGCCCACCGTGGTGGCAACCGGCAGGGAATCCAGCACCTCCGGGCACAGATAACCGGCATATTCAATTTCACTGTTGGTGGCATCCTTATTCGGTGCCTTTTTCTTATTGGTCTGAATCTGGTCGCCTGCGGACAGGACAAAGCTTGCGTCCGGTGCCTGTGCCACCGCCTTTTCCAGAGTATTATTCCAGTTAAACGAGTCATTGCAGACAGATGCAGACTGTGCCGCATAGAATTCCTCTGTATCCGTACCCTTCAGTTCATTGGAGGAACCGATCTGCGGATCACCTACATAGATAAAGGAAAATCCATCGCTGCTGTCCTGCACCTCAAATGCTACCGGCTCTCCATCGCCGATCTGGTAGTAATAAGTACCCGGTGTCAGATTGGAAGCAGTTGCCTTGCAGGAATAATATTGCGTACCTGCCTTGTCCTTCGGGCCTTCTGTTCCCTGGACAGTTACCTGCTGTACCGACTGGGACATTTCCTTATCAGCTGCCACCCGGAATGCCACATTCCGGGTTTTGGAATACCAGGCAAAATTCATCTGGGTCTGATCTGCGCCGGGAGAAAGGGATACCTGTGTCCAGTCATTTTTCAGGGTTTCCCACTGCTCCTGCCACTGGGCATACACGCCATTCTGGGCCTCCGGGGTAGTCTGCGCATCGGTATGTCCATCCGGTGCAGCTGCTGCAAATGCCGGTACGCCGCCCGCTGCCAGAACTCCGGTCATCACCAGCGCTGCAATCTGCTTTTTTACCTTCACAATTATCACTCCTGTTTCAGAAATAACAGCTCTTTGTTTCATTTCTCTTTGGTATGAATCGATTCGAGGGGAGTATAACATCCAAAAATGTTCCATTCAACGTATTTTACCAACATTTGAATGCAAAAATACAAACATCATATGTTTCTCTCCTGTATCCTGCGGTAAGATTTTACAAACCTCAACGCTCCGGCAAGGGGTTCGTCCGGCAGGCAGCTCCTCTTGCGGATATTGGAATTTTCTGTTATACTGCTGATACAAACTGTTTTTGGGAGGTAAAAAATTGTGAAACGTGTATGGAAAACCCTGCTGGCTGGTGTCCTTGGGGCAATGCTTGTGTGTACCCTGACCGCCTGCGGCAGCTTTGATGCCAGCGGTTATGTCAAGGCTACGCTGGACTCCAATATCCATGGGGAATTTGAGGAATATGCGGAATTTGTGGATATTTCTCTGGAGGAAGCGGAACAGGATTATAACGCCAATCTGGACAGCTCCATTCAGAGCATGGCATCCTTCGGCATGTCTGAGGAAATGACTGCCAAATACCGTGCCCTGTTTGCCGACCTGATGAAAAAAACCAAATATGAAGTGGGCGAAGCGACCAAAAACCAGGATGGCAGCTATACTGTTCCGGTCACGGTAACACCGATTACCAATGTCTTTGACGGACTGATGGACGAAGCACAAAGCCAGCTGATTACGTATGCCGCACAATTTGTCTCAGCGGATGATACGCCGACAGATGATGAAATCACGGCATATACCGCAGAACTGCTGTACAATCTGCTGTCTGAGCGGGTATCGGATATCCAGTATGGTGATCCGCAGCAAATTGAAGTTACTGTTTCGGCAGATGAGGACAATGCATACAGCATTTCCGCAGACGAAATGGCAACCGTAACCAACGCCCTGATTGATCTGGGTGATCTGGTAAATTAAACACTAACAAACCGCCGCAGTTTTTCCCTGAACTGCGGCTTTCCACTGAATGGAGGAAAGGAAATTACGTGAATATTGCAGCAACGCTTGCGCAGGAGCTGAATCTGCGCGCCGACCATGTGGAAAATGTCATCACCCTGCTGGATGAAGGCAATACCGTTCCCTTTATCGCCCGTTACCGCAAGGAAATGCATGGCACAATGGATGACCAGGTCATCCGCCAGCTGGCTGACCGTCTGGCTTATCTGCGGGGTCTGGAAAAACGCAAGGAAGAAGTGCTCCATGCCATTGAAGAGCAGGAAAAACTGACGCCTGCCCTCCGCTCCTCCATTGAAAAGGCGGGAACCCTGACGGAGGTGGAAGATCTCTATCTGCCCTATCGCCCCAAACGAAAAACCCGTGCCTCCGCTGCCCGGGAAAAGGGATTGGAACCCCTGGCGCAGCAGCTCCGTCTGGGCAAAGGCACCTCTGCAGAGCAGCTGGCACAGGCCTTTGTATCGGAGGAAAAGCAGGTTGCCACAGTGCAGGAAGCGCTGGACGGTGCATTGGATATTCTGGCAGAGGACTGCTCGGTAAATGCACCGCTTCGGGGGCATCTGCGTGCCCTGCTCCGCTCCACCGGTGAGCTGACCGCAGAAGGAAAAGACGCACAGGATACCGTCTATGCCCAGTATGCGGACTTTCATGGCTCCATCCGCCGTCTCCAAAGCCATCAGATTCTGGCACTCAACCGGGGGGAACGGGAGAAAATCCTGAAAATTGACATGGATTGCGATGAGGATTCCGCTGTACAGCTGATTGCCCGTTCCGTATTCCGCAAGCCCCATCCCTATGAAACATTGCTGACCTCTATGGCATCAGATGCCTGGAAGCGCCTGCTGTTTCCATCCCTTGGACGTGAGCTGCGCAAGGAATTGACAGATGCCGCCAACGAACAGGCAATTGCCACCTTTGCCCTCAATCTGCGTCCCTTGCTCATGCAGCCGCCAATAAAAAATAAGGTCACACTGGGCTTTGACCCGGCATACCGTACCGGCTGTAAGCTGGCAGTTGTGGATGCCACCGGTGCCGTACTGGACACAGCGGTGATCTATCCTACACCACCCCACAAAAAAATCGAAGAATCCCGAAAAAAACTGGAGGCATTGTGCCGCAAGCATCATGTTGCCTGTGTAGCCCTTGGAAATGGCACCGCAAGCCGGGAATCTGAACAGTTTCTCACGGAATTTATCCGGGATACCGGTCTGCCCATTTCCTATATGGTAGTCAGCGAAGCCGGTGCTTCGGTGTACTCCGCTTCCAAACTGGGCGCGCAGGAATTTCCGGATTATGACGTTTCCCTGCGCTCTGCGGTATCCATTGCCCGCCGGCTGCAGGACCCGCTGGCAGAGCTGGTAAAAATTGACCCCAAAGCCATCGGCGTGGGACAATATCAGCATGATATGCCCCAGGCACGCCTGTCTCAGGCACTGGACGGCGTGGTGGAGGACTGCGTGAATGCTGTAGGTGTGGATCTGAACACCGCATCTCCTTCCCTGCTGGAACATATCGCCGGCATTTCCCCTGCCATTGCCAAAAATATCACCGCATATCGGGAGGAAAACGGTGCCTTTACCTCCCGCAAACAACTGCTGAAGGTGGCCAAACTGGGGCCGAAAGCGTTTGAACAGTGTGCAGGCTTCCTGCGTGTCGCAGAAAGCCAAGAGGTACTTGACCATACCGCCGTACATCCGGAATCCTATCCGGCAGCCAAGACCCTGCTCACCTTATGCGGCTATACCGAAGCGGATGTGCAGGCACATCGGCTCACCGGTCTGAACAAACGCATCCAGTCCTTTGGAAAAGATACGCTGGCAAAACGCTGCGGCATCGGTATGCCTACACTGATGGACATTGCCGCTGAGCTGCAGAAGCCGGGACGGGATCCCCGGGATGAGCTGCCTGCACCGCTGCTGCGCAGTGCGGATGTCATGACGCTGGAACAGCTCAAGCCCGGTATGGAAGTCATGGGTACCGTGCGCAATGTGTGTGATTTCGGTGCCTTTGTGGACATCGGTGTCCATGAGGACGGACTGGTGCATATCTCCCAGCTGTCCAACAAATTTGTCAGGCATCCCTCCGAGGTCGTCCGTGTCGGTGATGTGGTGCGGGCTGTGGTTCTTTCTGTGGATGTAAACAAAAAACGTATCGGTTTGTCCATGAAACAGGTAAAACAATAATTTTTCGTAAAAAAATCCTCCTTCCGTCGTTGGAAAGGAGGATTTTCGACTTTTCAGATACGCCCTAATCACATCGTTTCAGCACTTCCAGCAGCAGCTTCCAGGTGCGCTGCACGGAAGGAATGGACAGCTTTTCCCGTGTGGTATGAATGTCCACAATATCCGGACCAAAGGACACACAGTCCAGTCCATCCAGCTTGCCGGACAGCAGACCGCATTCCAGACCGGCATGGATGACTTCCACAGCCGGCTTTCTGCCATACTGCTCCAGATAAACCTCTGTCATGATTTCTCTCAAAGGGGAATCTGCTTTGTATTCCCAGGCGGGATATTCTCCCATGACTTCACAACTGCCGCCTAATTTCCCGCAGATCTCTGCCAGCTGCTGAATCAGCTGCTGTTTTTCCGCATTGACACTGCTGCGCACTGAGCTGGTCAGATGGATACCCCGGAAATCCACTTTGAGGATGCCCAGATTCAAAGAAGTCTGCACCAGGCCTTCGATGTCCCGGCTCATCTGCTGTACACCATTGGGCAGCTGCTGCAGTACAGACAGCACTGACCTGCGACAGTCTCCCATCATGATTTCAAAGGTATCTTCTGTACCCGGCGTAACTGCAATGGTAATATCCGGGTCAGCTTCCCCATATTCGGCACGATACGCTTCCTGCCGCTGTGCGGCAAAGGCAGTCAGCTCTGCCAGCCGTTCCGGCAGGATGACAACATCTGCGGTGGATTCCCGTGCAATGGCATTGTCCTTGTTGCCGCCATTTACGGTACACAGGGCATAGGCAAAGGCCTCATCCATTTCATTGAGGAACCGTCCCATCAGCTTGTTGGCATTGGCTCTGCCCTTCTGGATTTCCATACCCGAATGTCCGCCGCGCAGACCGGTAATCTGTACGGTGGCACGCAGCCCCTTTTTCAGTGTCCACATCAGCGGGATATGGCAGCATACTGTGGCACCGCCGGCACAGCCTGCCAGCAATACGCCTTCTTCCTCGGAATCAATGTTCAGCACCCGGCGTGCCTTGACCTCAGACAGGTCAATGGCTGCCGCACCCAGCATGCCGATTTCCTCATCGGTGGTCAGCACAACCTCCAGCGGCGGATGAGGAATGGTCGGGTCTGCCAGAATCGCCAGGGCATAGGCAACCGCGATGCCGTCATCACCGCCCAGTGTGGTGTCCTCTGCCCAGATCCATTCTCCATCTGTCCGCAGATTCAATCCCTCCTTCTGCAGGTCAAGAGAGCAATCCGCTTCCTTTTCACAGACCATATCCAGATGCCCCTGCAGCATGACCGGCTGCGCCTGCTCCATGCCCGGAGTCGCCGGTGCAAACAAAATGACATTGTTGCTGTCATCCTGCCGGTAATCCAGACCATGCTCCTGTGCAAAACGGACGCAAAAATCACTGATCGCTTTTGTATTGCGGGAGCCGTGGGGAATCCCGCACAGTTGTTCAAACATTTCAAATACGCCTGACGGCTGCAATCCCGTCAAAATCGCCATATTTACCAACTCCTTTTGTGTGTATTTATGATACCATGTTCCGGCAAAAATAAAAAGACACCAAAATATCATTCTTTTTATCCATCTTTCCCACTTTTTCTTCCAATGTTTATCCAACGTTCCCATTATTTTCTCTAATTTCCCCGTTCATGCCATTCCTGTTCCTTGTGATTCTGTCTATTTTGGTCAGCTGACCAAAAGCGAATCTGTTAAACATACTTGAAAAGTTATGCTTTCAATTGGAATTTTCATACGATTTGTAACATGACAACCCACGGAAAAAGGCGTATGATAACAACAACAGCAAAACGATACTATGAGTAACAAGGAGGTGTACGCAATGGGACTGTTAAGTGAAATCCATCAGCTGAGCAAGGCGGGTTCCCGTGACCAGCTGAATGCTTTGCTTCATATCGGCTCTGACAGTGCGTGTGCACCGAGCCTGTACGCAACGCGCATTGCCATTTCCCAGGTCCGCCACAATGCGGAGCTTTCACTGGCTGCGCTTTCTTCCTCCGTACAGAGCATGTAATTTGCTAAATTCTTACCAATTCACTCACTATACATTACTTTTTTCCTATTCTCCTATGAAAAAGGGAGGCACATGCCGTGCCTCCCTTTTTTCTTTTCCCCAACCGGTACGCTTACAGGGTTCCCTTGGTGGAAAGGACATCTGTAATGCGTTCATCATACATGGTTGCGGCATCCAACGCCTTGGCAAAGGCCTTGAACATAGCTTCCATGATGTGATGGTTGTTGGTGCCGTACAGCACCTTGATGTGCAGGTTCATTGCACCTGCATAGGAAACGGCATAGAAAAATTCCCGTGCCATTTCGGTATCCATATCTCCGCAGCGGTCTGCGGTAAAATTCGCGTCAAATACCAGATACGGTCTGCCCGACAGGTCAACCGCACACAGCACCAGCGCCTCATCCATGGGCAGGATGCAGGAGCCGTACCGTTTGATCCCCTTTTTATCCCCGGCTGCCTCCCGGATTGCATTGCCCAATACAATGCCGGTATCCTCGATGGTATGATGACAGTCAACCTCCAGGTCCCCCTTCACCTTCAGCTTGACATCAAACAGGCCATGGCGGGCAAAGCCGTGCATCATATGGTCAAAAAAACCAACACCGCTGTCAATTTCAGCCTTTCCGGTGCCGTCAATGTTGAAATCCAGTTTAATTTTTGTTTCGTTTGTATTCCGTTCGATTGTGCTGGTACGTGCCATGCAATCTGCCTCCTGCCATAATAAAACTTGTTTCTATTATAGCAACCCTCAGCGCATCTTGCAATGGCCGTTACAATTCGATGGGAAATCCGGTCAGGGAAAAAATCCGGGAACCAATGGTGACATCCAGCTCCAGCACGCCGTCTGCCAGCACACCTGCGGCATGGAACGGCATTTCCTGGTCCTCAAACCACATGGTTCCATAAAAGTCGCGGTTATCTCCATCCATTTTTCCCTCTGTGATATTGGTTCCATGATCCATCAATGTCACATGACCGGTGACACCGGTATGGGTCTGGCACAGATCCAGCGAGCCTGCCATCAGACCCACCGGGCTGTCCAAAAAGATGTTATATTTTTCCTGATTCATAGTGCCAGCTCCTTTCTATTGTTGTTTTTTGAAACACATAGAATATTATGTATTATTTTTTAAATTATGAAACCCATTACAAAAATGGTTTATTATCCCCCTGTTTTGGTAGTAATCCTCCAATTTAATGCTATTTTTTTAAAACCATTATACCGGTTTTACAGCCGCAAGTCAAAAAACTTTTTGTAAACAATTTGACAACAATTTATCACAGCTTTGTGAAAAAGCAAAAAATCCCTCTTGTTTTGTCCTATTTTCCCGTTTTATAATAGAGCAAAGGAGGTGTCTGCCATATGGCAAAAAAAGACTCCCGCAATACCAAAGGGCGCATTGTGGATGCCGCCTGGGCACTGTTTTATGAACAGGGCTATGATGAAACCACCATTGATGACATTGTGGAGCGTTCGGAAACCTCCAAAGGCTCCTTTTATCATTATTTTGAAAGCAAGGATTCCCTGCTCTCCTCCCTGTCCTATTTATTTGATGCCAAATATGAACAGCTGATGCAGGAAATCAATCCGGATATGAACAGCTTTGACAAACTGATCTATCTGAACCATGAGCTGTTTCTCATGATCGAAAACAGCGTGCCCATGGATCTGCTGGCACAGATGTATTCTTCCCAGCTGATTACCTTTGGTGACCGCCACCTGATGAATCAGGGCCGCACCTATTACCGTGTGCTGCGGAAAATTGTCATCGAAGGGCAGAAGCGGGGCCAGCTGCGTACTGATGTTTCCGTCAATGAAATTGTCAAGGCCTATGCCATGCTGGAACGTGCTATGATTTATGACTGGTGTCTGTGCAATGGAGATTATTCTCTGTATCAATACTCCGGTACAACACTTCCTATGTTCTTAAATGCCTATAAATCCACAGCATTACCATAATATGCGGATATATCATCTGTTTATGTCCTGAATTTTCATTTCTTTTTATTTTTTCGTACAAACTTTATTCTAGTATTCAGTTCATATTTTCGTTTACTCTATTTCATGCTAAAATAAGCAGGTATCTTTATGATTGGAATTATATTGTAAAAGGAGTAAGTGAAATGTCAACCACAATCATCGTCATTGTCATTGTTCTCTATCTGGCAATGATGCTTTACATCGGCTTTCGGTGCTCCCACCGGAACAAGAGCTCCGATGATTTCTATCTCGGCGGCCGCAAGCTGGGTCCGCTGGTAACCGCAATGAGTGCGGAAGCTTCGGATATGAGCAGCTGGCTGCTGATGGGTCTGCCGGGCGTTGCTTACCTGACCGGCATCGCTGATGCCGCATGGACTGCCATCGGCCTGGCCATCGGTACCTATCTGAACTGGCTGATTGTTGCCCGCCGCATCCGAATCTATTCCCATACCACCAATTCCATCACCATTCCGGACTTTTTCTCCAACCGCTACGGTGATAAGAAGCATGTGCTTTCTTCGGTGGCAGCGGTAATCATCATCATTTTCTTCATTCCGTACACCGCTTCCGGCTTCTCTGCCTGCGGCAAGCTGTTTAACCAGCTGTTCGGTGTGGATTATATGGTTGCTATGATTGTCAGTGCGGCAATTATCGTCGGTTATTGTGCTCTGGGCGGCTTCCTGGCAGCCAGCACCACTGACCTGGTACAGTCCATTGTTATGACCATCGCACTGATTGTTGTTGTTTGTTATGGCATTCAGTCCGCAGGAGGCTGGGATGTTGTCATCTCCAATGCGCAGTCCCTCCCGGGTTATCTGAGCCTGACCAACATTTATGACCCGGAAACCGGTACCTCTTCGGTTTATGGTGCTCTGACCTCTGCTTCCATGCTGGCCTGGGGCCTGGGTTACTTCGGTATGCCCCATGTGCTGCTGCGCTTTATGGCAACGGAAGATGAAAACAAGCTCAAGACTTCCCGCCGTATTGCAACCGTCTGGGTTATCATCTCCATGACTGTTGCCGTTTTCATCGGCATTGTTGGTCTGGCTATGACCAAGGTCGGCACCCTGCCGGCTCTGGAGGATTCCGAGCGTATCATCATCAACATTGCACAGCTCATCAGTGAGCACAGTGTTCTGGCTGCCGCTGTTGGCGGTCTGATTCTGGCAGGTATTCTGGCAGCTACCATGTCCACTGCGGACTCCCAGCTGCTGGCTGCTTCCTCCAGCTTCTCCCAGAACCTGCTGCAGGATCTGTTCGGCATCAAGCTGACCCAGAAGCAGAGCATTCTGGCTGCCCGTATCACTGTTGTTGTGATTTCTGTCATTGCCGTATTCCTGGCACGTGACCCAAACAGCTCCGTATTCCGCATTGTATCCTTTGCATGGGCTGGTTTTGGTGCCACCTTTGGCCCGATTGTCCTGCTGGCTCTGTTCTGGAAGCGTTCCAATCTGTACGGCGCACTGGCAGGCATGGTAGCAGGCGGTGTGATGGTATTCGTCTGGAAGTTTGGCATTGCAACTCTGGGCGGTGCTTTTGCCATCTATGAGCTGCTGCCGGCATTCGTTGTTGCACTGGTTGTCAATGTGGTTGTCAGCCTGGTAACACCTGCTCCCTCCAAGGAAGTTACCGATGTTTTCGACAATGTAGCTGCTCTGGTCAGCGGCAAAAACTGATTTTTTGATTCTCTGAAGCAGATTTCCCGCAGTTTTGTGTGGAAATCTGCTTTTTTCCATTTTTTGTCGAATTATGTCGATAACTTTCTGCCTTTACGATTCGTCATTTTGCTGTATTCCGTCTTTTCCCGGTAAAGGGCATATTTTTTCAAATTCGACACTTTATGGTTACATATTTTACATTTTACAGTTATTTTACCTCTGTCGATTTTCGGAAGCACTGCATTTTTTCTATCGTTTCCGCCATTGTCCGCCATATTCACGCACGATATAATAATGTGAAAAAAAAATACATCGAATCAAAGGGGAATTTATTATGTTCGATACACAGGTCATGATTGCATCCGAAGACAGCACATTTTCCCAGCGTCTATGTGCCGCATTGGCGCTTTCCGATGGATTATCCATAGCCGGTGTACATACCTCCGGCGCCGGTCTGATGGACGCAATCCACCAAAAGCATCCGGATGTACTTCTCATTGATCTTATGCTTCCCGGTGTCAACACACTGACCATTTTAAATGAGCTGTCCCAGCTTCCTGCCAGCCAGCAGCCGGCAATTTATGTTCTGTCCTCCTTCGCATCTTCGGAAACGGTCGCGGAATGCGATCGGCTTGGCGTCAGCTTTTTCCTGCGCAAGCCGGTGGATATTCCTTCCCTGATTGATCTGATTTCCCGTTACGGCAGTGCTTCCTGTCGTGCCAGATGCGGCTCCCAGCCCAGTGAACATGACATCTTTAAGCGGATCACGCAGATCATCAACAGCCTGCAGCTTCCGGCGCATGTAGCAGGCTATCGTTTTGTCCGGGAATGCATTCTGATGACACTGAAGGAACCGTCAATGGCGGATTCAGTCACTAAAATCTTGTACCCGGCAGTGGCAAAGAAATATGATACCACCTGGACCAGTGTGGAACGGGATATCCGCAATGCCATTGAAATCGCATGGAAGCGGTCAGATGGCAAAATGCCCGGCTTCAGCACCATCCGCCGCCCGGCAAACCGTGAATTTATTCTTACCATCGCGGATCGTGTCCGCTTCGAGCTGCATCTGGAATCTGAGCATTCCAACTCAAATAATCGGCCCTGATGCCATTTTTCATTCAAAATGAGTGCTGTTTTGACAAAACCAGCACTTTTTTTGTACATTTTCACCCATTTTCAGCATTGACGTGCTGTCCGGTTCGTTTTATAATGGTTACCGTATGAATCTTACCGTAACAAAAACAGGACTGGAGATTGCAATGAGAAAAACGAAACGTACCTTTTCAAAGCTGAAATTCATACCCCTGATTTCCTGCTGCATTGTTGCCGTTGCTACAGTTGCAATGATGAGCCATGCAGCCTTTCGTACCAGCGTACTGCCCCTTTCGGATACCCAGAACTCCAGCAAGACAGCTGAAGTGGCATCCGCACAGGATTCGCTGGAAAAAACCAAATCCCAGAAGGAAACAACCGAAGTGAAAACACAGACCAAAACCGTGGAAATTGACGGTAGTCAGCGGGTGGTGCATGACGAGCTCCCCATCCGCCAGCCTTCCCTGTCTCCGGAAGAGGCAACAGATGTATCCATTGTGGTAGAAAAATCCAAGCATCTGCTTACCCTTTACAATGGCGATGCAGTCATCGCCCAGTATTCTGTGGGTCTGGCTTCCCGCTATACTGAGGGCGCCAAGCAGCAGGAGGGAGACAAGCGGAATCCGGAGGGCGAGTATGAAGTCTGTGTGCTCAATGACCAGAGCAAGTTCTATCTGGCATTGGGTCTGAATTACCCCAATGCCAACGATGCCAAGCGCGGACTGGAATCCGGACTGATTACCCAGGCAGAATATGATGACATTCTTTCCGCACTGGCCGCAGATCAGATTCCCAACTGGTATACCAAGCTGGGTGGTCAGATCATGATTCATGGACAGAAGGGCAACCTGGGCGGCCAGACCGACTGGACCACCGGCTGTGTGGCTGTCAACAATCAGGTCATGGACATCCTGTGGAAATACTGCAAGGTTGGCACCAAGGTCACCATCCTCGCCTGACCATCCCTGACATTTTTATCACATCTAACGCATTGTGTTTTTCCATTTTTGGTGGTATACTATAAAAAACATCGGTACGCGGGCAGATCAGCTCTTACCGCAAACCGTTTGAACAGCCATATTGTACCGACCCGCAAGGATGCATTTGCCTGACGGAAAAGACATGCAGCAGCTATCACTGTATTTTTGTCATACCTGCATCCCTGTGCTTCGGCACAGGGATGTTTTTTTATACACAGAAAGGATGCAAAGCATATGGAACAGACCCGCGTAGCAATTCTCGCCATTGTTGTGGAAAATCCCGCACAGGTGGAGCCGCTGAATCAGATTTTACACCAGTACCGCCAGCATATCATCGGACGTATGGGAATCCCCTATGAGAAAAAGGAGATTTCCCTCATCAGCATCGCAGTGGATGCGCCCGCAGATATCATCAGTGCCTTGTCGGGCAAGATCGGTATGCTGGATGGCGTGACTGCCAAGGCCGTCTATTCCAAGGTCTAACTCACAAGGAGGTAACGCGATTATGTATGATATCATGTCCCCTAAGGCAGAGGAATTCATCAGTGATGAGGAAATCCGTGCCTGTCTCGCCTATGCAGAGGAAAACAAGCACAACCGTGAACTGATTGATGAAATTCTGGAAAAAGCCCGCAAAATGAAGGGTGTATCCCACAAGGAAGCCCTTGTCCTGCTGGATTGCGATCTGGAGGATAAAAATGAGGAAATTTATGCGCTGGCCCGGAAAATCAAGGAAGAATTTTATGGCAACCGTATCGTTATGTTTGCCCCGCTTTATCTTTCCAACTACTGTATCAATGGCTGTGAATACTGCCCGTACCATGCCAAGAACCGCCATATTCCCCGCAAAAAGCTGACCCAGGAGGAGATCCGTCAGGAGGTCATTGCCCTGCAGGATATGGGTCACAAGCGCCTTGCCATTGAATCCGGCGAGGACCCGGTGAACAATCCCCTGGAATACATTCTGGAATCCATCAAGACGATCTACAGCATCAAGCACAAGAATGGTGCCATCCGCCGTGTCAATGTAAACATCGCTGCCACCACCGTAGAAAATTATGCCAAGCTCAAGGAAGCCGGCATCGGTACGTATATCCTGTTTCAGGAAACCTATAACAAGGAATCCTATGAGGCACTGCATCCGTCGGGCCCCAAGTCGGATTATGCGTACCATACCGAAGCCATGGACCGTGCCATGGAAGGCGGCATTGACGATGTGGGTCTGGGCGTACTGTTCGGTCTGAACAATTACCGCTACGACTTCACCGGCATCATCATGCATGCGGAGCATCTGGAAGCCTATAAGGGCGTTGGCCCCCATACCATCAGTGTGCCGCGTCTGCGCCGTGCCGATGATATTGACCCGGATGTATTTGACAACGGCATTTCGGATGACCTGTTTGCCAAGATTGTCGCCTGCATCCGTATTGCTGTACCGTATACCGGCATGATCGTATCCACCCGTGAGAGCCAGCAGAGCCGTGAACGGGTGCTCAATCTGGGTGTTTCCCAGATCAGCGGCGGTTCCCGTACCTCGGTCGGCGGCTATACCGATGAGGAGCGTCCGGAGGATACCGTACAGTTTGATGTAGATGACCGCCGTACTCTGGATGAAGTGGTCAACTGGCTGATGAAGCTGGGGTATGTTCCGAGCTTCTGTACTGCCTGCTACCGGGAAGGCCGCACCGGCGACCGGTTCATGTCCCTGCTGAAGAGCAAGCAGATTGTCAACTGCTGCCATCCCAATGCGCTGATGACGCTGAAGGAATATCTGGAGGATTATGCTTCCCCGGATACCAAGGCAATCGGCGAAGCCCTGATCCAGAAGGAGCTGCAGACCATTCCCAATGAAAAAGTCCGGGAAAAGGCTGCGGAATACATCGCCAACATCCATCAGGGACAGCGGGATTTCCGCTTCTGATTTTGACAGGATTTTCACATTCCCCATGTCCAAAGACGGTTTTCCGTCTTTGGACATTTCTTTTGCCTGTAATGATGCATTTTTTGAATTTTTCTTTTGTTTTTCCCCAAAAATATTGAAAAAAGGGTTGCGTTTTTTGCAAAAAAGCGTAAAATAAAAGAAACTTTAATTTGAGTATATTTTGATCGTTTCTTGGTAACATAAAGGTGTTTTACTGCGTAACACCTGTGTAAAAATAATTTGTATGAGGTGAGGAATCGTTGAGTAGATTAAGTCTGGAAACACCGAACCAGGCGCAAATGGTCGTGGAAGGTCTGTATCAGGATCTGGAACGCCGTATTGCAGCCAGCCCTCCGGGATTGTGCCCGGTGGACATTTCCCTGGGCTTTTTAAAGCTTTGCCATGCACAGACCTGCGGCAAATGCTCGCCCTGCCGTATCGGTCTGGGCCAGCTTGCACGGCTGATGGATGATGTCCTGAGCAACCGTGCCACACTGGACACCATTGACCGCATTGAAAAAACCGCCAAAACCATTGCGGATACCGCAGACTGCGCCATCGGCTACGAAGCTGCCAACATGGTACTGCGGGGAGTACAGGGCTTCCGGGATGATTACGAGGAGCATGTGCGCAACAACCGCTGCACCAGCGGTCTGACTCAGCCGGTTCCCTGCGTTGCCCTGTGTCCGGCACATGTGGATGTTCCGGGTTATATTTCTCTGGTTCGCGCCGGGCGGTATGAGGATGCAGTTAAGCTCATCCGAAAGGACAATCCCTTCCCCACCGCCTGCGCCTTTGTGTGTGAACATCCATGTGAGGCACGCTGCCGCAGAAATATGGTGGATGATGCCGTCAACATCTGCGGCATCAAGCATTTTGCCGTCACCCATGCCCTGCATGTGGCACCGGCTCCCAACCAGCCCTCCACCGGCAAGCGTGTGGCTATCATCGGCGGCGGTCCGGGCGGTCTGTCCTGTGCCTTCTATCTGCAGCTGATGGGGCATCATACCGTTGTATATGAACAGCGCCCGAAGCTGGGCGGCATGCTTCGTTATGGTATTCCACGCTATCGTCTGCCGGAAGCGATGCTGGACAATGATATTGATGTCATTCTCAGCACTGGTGTAGAGGTACATACCGGTGTCTCTGTTGGACGGGATATTCCAATTCATGAAATCGAACGGGATTTTGACGCAGTTTTCCTGTGCATCGGTGCCCATGTGGACCGCAAGATCGGCATTCCGGGTGAAAACAGCATTGGTGTTGTATCCGCTGTGGAAATGCTGCGGGACATCGGTGAAGGCAATCCGCCGGATCTGACCGGCAAGCGTGTCTGCGTCATTGGCGGCGGCAATGTATCCATGGATGCCACCCGTACCGCCATCCGTCTGGGTGCCTCCAGCGTCACCACCGTATACCGCCGCCGTGTGGATGATATGACCGCACTGCAGGAGGAAATCGAAGAGGCAGCTGCTGAAGGTGCTACCATTCTGCCGCTGCAGGCACCGCTGCGCATTGAGCATGACGAGGAAGGTCATGTTACGGCTCTGATTACCCAGCCCCAGCAGATTGGCCCGGTAGGCCGTGACGGACGTCCCAGCCCCATTGCTGCCAACATGGAAGAACAGTCCATTCCCTGTGATATTGTCATTGTGGCAATCGGTCAGGGCATTGATTCCAAAGCATTTGCCGCTGCCGGCATTGCTGTCAACCGGGAACGCTTCTCCGCTCTGCCGGACAGCATCGTAGAAGGCAGCACCAAAACCTTTGCCGGCGGCGATGCGGTGACCGGTCCCTCCACCGTTATCCGTGCCATTGCAGCAGGCAAGGTTGCCGCTGCCAATATCGACAATTTCCTGGGCTATAACCATGTCATTCATGCCGCTGTGGAGGATATCCCGGAAGCACCGCTGTCCCCGGCTCCCGCCTGCGGACGTGTCAACCTGCGCACCCGTCCCGCTTGTGACTGTGTCAATAATTTTGATGACATCAAGGAAGGCATGACAGAGGAAGAGGTTCTGCAGGAATCCTCCCGCTGTCTGCGCTGTGACCATTATGGCTATGGTAACTTCAGAGGAGGTCGAATGAGACAATGGTAAATGTAACAATCAACGGTATTGCCGTCCGTGTGCCGGAAGGCACAACGATTATGGAAGCTGCCGCAAAAGCCGGTGTCACCATCCCTTCCCTGTGCTACCTGAAAGAAATCAATGAAATCGGTGCGTGCCGTGTCTGCTGTGTAGAGGTTGAAGGTGAAAGCCGTTTGGTTTCCTCCTGCAACAACCTGGTTTATGAAGGCATGGTCGTACATACCAATTCCCCCCGTGCCCGTCAGGCCCGCCGCATCAATGTGGAGCTGCTCCTTTCCCAGCATGATGGCCATTGTGCCACCTGTGTGCGCTCCGGCAACTGCAAACTGCAGCATGTGGCAAACCAACTGGGCATTCTGCGCAACCCTTATGCCACCGATCTGCCCGCCAGCCAGTGGACCACCACCTTTCCACTGTATCGGGATGCACAGAAATGCATCAAGTGTATGCGCTGTGTGCAGTACTGTGATAAAATCCAGACCCTTGGCGTCTGGGGTATGGCAGGCTCCGGCGGACGTACGACCATTGATATCACCTACAACCGCCGTATCAAGGATTCCGACTGTGCCCTGTGCGGACAGTGTATTACCCACTGTCCGGTAGGCGCTCTGCGGGAACGGGATGACACGATTGAGGTACTGGATGCGCTGGCAGATCCTGATAAAATTACCGTAGTACAGATTGCTCCGGCAGTCCGTGCTGCATGGGGTGAATCCCACGGTCTGCCCCGTGAGATGGCAACGGTCCGCCGTCTGGCAGCGGTGCTGCGCTCCATTGGCTTTGATTATATCTTTGACACGGCCTTTTCCGCAGATGTGACCATTATGGAGGAATCCGCAGAATTCCTGCAGCGCTTCGCTGCCGGCGAGCTGACGGAATATCCCATGTTCACCTCCTGCTGCCCGGGCTGGGTTCGCTTTATCAAGTCCCAGTATCCCCAGCTGACCAAGCAGCTGTCCACCTCTAAAAGTCCCCAGCAGATGTTCGGCGCCCTCACCAAGAGCTATTTTGCTGAAAAACTGGGTGTTCCGCCGGAGAAAATCTGCTGCGTATCCATCATGCCCTGTGTTGCCAAAAAAGCGGAAAAGAATGGACATACCTATGTCAATACCGGTAGCCTGCAGGATGTGGATATTGTTATTACCACCCGTGAAATGGATCGCCTGATCCGTTCGGAAAACATCAATGTGTTCAGCCTGCCGGAAGCAGAATTTGATTCCCCGCTGGGCATTGGTTCCGGTGCAGGAGTCATCTTCGGCGCTACCGGCGGGGTCATGGAAGCTGCCCTGCGCACCGCATACCACACGGTTACCGGCACCAATGCGGCACCGGATGCCTTCCGTGCCGTGCGCGGTACCGAAGGCTGGCGTGAAGCGGAATTTGACCTGAACGGCACCACCATCCGCTGTGCCATCGCCAGTGGTCTGGGCAATGCCCGCAAGCTGGTGGAAGCTGTACTGGCCGGTCAGAAGCAGTATGATTTCGTGGAAATCATGGCATGCCCAGGCGGCTGTGTCGGCGGCGGGGGGCAGCCAATCCCCTTCGAGCAGAACGAACAGGCGGATGTCCGGGGTGATCTGCTGTATAAGCTGGATCGGCTCAGCCCGCTGCGTTATCCCCATGAAAATCCGGAAATTCGGGTGCTGTATGATACCTATCTGGGCAAGCCCATGTCGGAAAAGGCAGAACAACTGCTGCATACCGACCATTTCTCCTGGGAAATGCCCCTCAGCCTGCATCTTCAGGCACAGGATACCGAGGATACCACCATCCAGTTCGGTCACCACAAATAATCTTTCTGGCAGACAAAAGCCCCGCGGGTTTCAATGATATGCTCCCTCTATGAGAGACAGTGAAATAAAACACTGTCAATCATGGAGGGAGCAGTTCAAAACCCGCGGGGCTAACTGTTTTTCTATTGCATTAAGATGCAGCAGAAACCGCTGCATGTGCCCTTTTCCGGACAGAAAGCAGGTTGTATACCGCCATAATCACCAGTGCAGCAGCTGCGAGCAGCACACTGGCAAGACCGGTGCGCATGCCTGCGGCATCTGCCACAATGCCCACAATGGCCGGTGCAATCACCGCACCCATGCTGGTCATCAGGACAAAGAAGCCCATGCATACCGGATACCGGGCAAACAGGTCTCCTGCATTGGATACGGTCGTTCCATACATGCCGGACATGCTCAGTCCCAGACCGATGGTTGCTGCCATCATGGCAGCAAAGCTGTGGCTGTGTACCAGCGCATACAGGAACAGCAGCTGTCCGCCTGCCATCACCAGAATCATCTGGTAAGGACGGAACCGTGCTGCCAGTCCGGAGCAGCCCAGACGGCCTACCAACAGGGAAATCCACAGGGTGGAGGTAACTACCTGAGCAAAATCATTGGTCATTACGCCGGAGTCCACAAAAAACGAAGTGAGCCAGCCCATCATAACGCCTTCAATGGCCTGATAGAAAAATCCGATCAGCATGGTGACCCAGAAAATCTTTTCCCGGAAAAAACCATAGGAAACCGGTACCTTTTTCTCTTTGGATTTTCCCACGGAACGGGTATTGTCCAGCTTCATACGGGTCATGGCCAGCAGTCCCAGGGCACCCACGACTGCCGCAATCAGCACTGCCAGCCGCCAGCCGGTGGGATCCGCCTTGCCGCACAGCAATACAACCACCGGTGCCAGACAGGCGCCAATGGCGAAAAAGGCATGCAGCAGATTGAGGGGGCCTGCATTGCCCTTTGCCAGATCACTGATAATCTGGTTGTTGTAATTGGTTACGCTGCCTTTGTTGATGCCGATAAGGGCCATGGCAATCAGCAGCCAGACCGGATTGCCGCTGATGAGCAGCATGCCCATACCGATGGCAAGACCGGAAGTCATACCGATAAAAGAATTTTTCAATCCAAAATACAGCGGCAGGAAACCGGCTCCCAGACCGGATATAGCATAGCCAATGGACTGCACCGACAGCAGCATGCCGCCAACCTGATAATTCAGCGCATAATCCGCCTTCAGTGCCGGCAGAACGGCACCCAGCATGATGACCGCTACACCCTGCGCAAAATATGCATAAAATAGATTTGCAACAATATAGCAGTTATCCCTGCCAATTGAACGGAAAAAGCCTTGTTTTTGTTCCATTTTGTGTTCCTCCAACGGGATTTATCTGAATCTTATCATACCGTCCTGCTGAACAGAAGTCAATTTCAATTATCACCAATTTTTTATTCATTATAGTCAAAAGCGTTATCAGAAATGCAGACGGAAAAAGCCTGCCCCTTTCGGGACAGGCTGTGGGTTACAGCTCCAGTACCTCCAGATCCTCCGGAATGTACAGATTGCCATGGAAATACTGTTTTCCTTCCGCCATATACCGGGTTTTCCGTTCCCGGATGGTCTGATCCTCCGTATGGTACAGCACCAGATTGCGCACGCCTAGCTGTTCTGCCTTTTCACAGGCATCCTTAACCGTGGAATGCTGCTTTTCATAGGGATGAAAGATATCTGCCTGTCCATCCAGACAGAATGCCTCATGCAGCAGCCAGGTACTGTGTTCCGCATACTTCCGCTCACAGTCCCGGTAGGGCTCATCACCGCAGCAGGTCAGCTTCTCTCCATTGCCCAGCTGCATGGTAAAGCCGAACTGCTTGGCCTTGGTGGACTGGATATCAAAAAAGGTAACCGGTTTACCCTGGATGGTACGGGTTTCCCCATCTTCTACCACAATCAGGTGCAGACGCTTCCCCAGATGCCTGGTATGTTTTTTGGACAGCAGCAGATGAGAAATGGTATCAATCAGGTCAATGACCTCCTGATGCCCATAAATCCGTGCTTCTCCCTCATACTGTCCCTGCTGTATGTGCTGGCAGATCATACGCACCATCCAGATAATGCCCATCAGATGGTCCACATGCTTGTGGGTAACAAAAATATCCCGGATGTTGCGCCAGTCAATGCCTGCCAGCTTCAGCTGCCGCAGGATGGTATTCCCGCCGCCTCCATCTATCATAAAATCCTGTCCGTTTTCACTGAGGACAAAACAGGTATTATAGCATTCCGTCACCATGGCACTGCCGGTTCCCAGCATAGTCAGTATCATTCGTTTTTTCCCTTTCTATCGCGTTTTTTCCTATTATATCAGAATCTCACAGACACGCAAGGTATTTCATTTAGAAAAAATATGATGAGATCGGAGCAGAAATGTTATGATTGATTCCAAATGATTCCGGTATCATTTGGAATATTCACAGGAAAAAATTCCTATTTTGCCCGTTTCTGCATCACTTTGTTTTGATTTTATGCTGTATCAGTGGTATAATATTCCACAGGAGGTGGCCCCATGGGAAAAACCAATGAACCTGGCGTTCTGCTGGAATCTGACCGATTCTTTAATACACCGAGTACCATTGCCGGTAAATTATTCTACTATATCACACGCTGCGGACATTATTTCTGTACCTCAGATTATGATTTCCGGGATGACTGCGACATTGCCCAGCTGCCAAGCCACCGGAACTCCACGGTATATTATGTGATTTCCGGTTCGGTATACATCGAAAATGCCAGTACCCATGCTACTGTGCTCCCCGGGCAGATTGCTTTGATTGATTGCACACTGCCCCACCGCTTCCATGCCCTGGAAAAGAGCGAGACACTGTGGATGCACATAGAAGGCTGCAATACAAAGGAATATTTTGGATTCATCCGCAGCATGTATGCGGATCGTCTGGCGTTTACGCCGCCTTCTCCCCTCAACACGAAAACCACCATGCTGCAGCTGATTAACGGCTTCCGGCTGCCCGGACATATGAGCGAAGGAGAACAATCCCAGCTCATTCACCGCCTGCTTTGTGAGCTGATTGTACTGCGGCAGGAACAGCATATCGACAACCGGGATGATTCTATTTCCAAAGTAGTGGATTTTATCACAGAGCATCTGTTTGAAGATCTCTCTGTCAATGACATTGCCAGATCCGTCAACCTGAGCCCTTCCCATCTGTCCCGGCTGTTTAAAATGCGCACAGGCTTTTCTCCCCATGAATTTATCACCCTGCGCCGGATTGATGCCGCCAAGGAACTGCTGCTGACCACACCGCTGTCAGTCAAACAGATTGCCTTCCGGGTGGGCTATCACAGTGAATCGAATTTCATCACATCCTTTTCGGGAAAAACCGGAATGACACCGGCTGTTTTCCGCAAAAATCCAATTTAAACAGGAGGTTTGTTTGCCATGTCTGACTGCTGCGATATTGTCCTGGCTGGTGCTTCCATCATTGATATCCCCGTTGTGCCTGTGGATGCATCGGTATTTACCCGTATCTCTTCCCCGGCAGATCGAATCATTATGACCTCCGGCGGCGATGCCATGAATGAAGCACTGGTGCTGTCCCGACTGGGCAAAGCTGTCCGGCTGATTACCCGCATCGGCAAGGATGACGCAGGTGCATATCTGAAAAATATCTGCCAGTCCGCCGGTATGGATACCACCTATATGCGGGAAATAGACGGCTTGGACACAGGCGTCAATGTGGTGCTGGTAGATCAGGATGGTGAACGGCGGTTTCTTACCAATCCCCATGGCAGCCTGCGTGCTCTGCAGGCGGAGGATATTATGCCGGAAGCCCTGAAACAGGCAAAAATCTTCTGCTTCGCCAGCATTTTTGTGTTCCCGCGCATTGGACCTGAACAGCTGAAACAGCTGTTCCGCATGGTACGGGAACAGGGATTAATCGTCTGTGCGGATATGACCTCACCCAAGCAGGGGGAAACCGTCCATGACCTGGCTCCTGCCTTGGGCTGGCTGGACTATCTGTTCGCCAATGAAACCGAAGCACAGGCGGTCACCGGTGAAGCGGAACCGGCAGACATGGCCCATATCCTGCTGGAGACCGGTGTACGGCATGTCATCATTAAAATCGGTTCCCGCGGCTGCCTGATTGCAGACCAGACCGGTTATATGGAAATCATTCCTGCATGCCCGGATACCCGCTGCATTGATACCACCGGTGCGGGAGATAACTTTGCCGCCGGATTTTTCGCTGCTCTGCTGGATGGCAGAAGCTTTGCCGATTGTGCCCGTTTTGCCAATGCTGCAGCTGCGGTTTCGGTGGAGGCTGTGGGTGCATCCACCGGTGTCCAAAGTGCTGAACAGGTGATGCAGCGCTGTAAAGCAGCCTATCATTTTCCTGATTTTGGCGCATCCTGACGGGAAATCCGCCGCCTAATTGTAAAGATTCTGTGCAAATCGTTGCGAAGGCAGCCGTGTGATGCTATAATAGATGGCAGTGAATTTCCCACAGGAAGAGTGAAGTATATGAGTTTTTTTAGTCAGTTAAAAGACGAAGTCAATGACAAAAATATCGACAAGGCTAAGCTGAAGGAGCTGACCAAAACCATTCGGGAAGAGCCCGCGGAACAGGCAGAAGCTCCTCAGAAAAAAAAGGCCGTGCAGGAAGATCCGGAATACCCGGATCATCCGGATTATATCGCGTTGAAGCCCCGCATGACCGAGGTGAAGCTGTGGAATATGCCCGCAATCCGGTTTTATTTAACGCTGATTTTCTTCTGTGTCGGCATGATCCTGTTCGGCATCATCAACCAGGTCTTTGCATTGGGTATGACCAAGGGTGCTGTAGGCTGGTGGCAGCTCCTCGGTGGTGCAGCCGGCTTTTTGTTCAGCCGGGAATATGTCGAACCCCGACTGCGCATCCCGTTCTCCAAGGGCACACCGGAACAGAAAAAGAAGGCTGTCGAACAGTACCTTGCTGAGATTGAGGCACTGGATGACCACATCGAAAAGCTGCGCAATCTGCAGGGTGTGGAACAGTCCGAGGCGGAACCGGAATCTCAGCTCGAGGTGGTTGAGACAGAGAAAACCGAACCGTAACAACAAAAAAAGCATGAAAAAAATTCCGCCATTGACCGACAATGACGGAATTTTTTCATGGACACACTGTGGTTTCAAGGAGATTGTTCTGCTTCGCTTTAAAACAACAAGGATAAGGAGAGAGAAGAGAGAGAGATGATTCAACATTCAGGAAACAGATCCACCCATGTGTCCTGCGGTCCCCACCGCATTTATTAAGATATAGTAGAAAAGGAAGGTAATAAAAGGATGTTTGAAAGGATTGGCTTGATGTGTGTTGTTCCTTTCAACAATACTTATTATAGTCATTTACACCAAAAATGCAACGTTTAAATTGTTCAAAGTTACGAAGTCGTGGACATTTGTATTTGTAACAAGTGCATATCCCGTCGAAAAAATGGAACCATTTTCCTGCCGGGGTTGTTACAATATACCAAATATTCCGGTCTCAAATGGCGCAGAATCAAAAAAATAAGCCAGATTCTGCCTGAAATAGTATCAGATTTTATGCATTTCTCTCATTGTTCTTCCGGAAAGACCGGTTTGATTTGGCGTACAACCTTTTGTTTTGTATAAATGCACTGATTCCGGTTGACAGCATAGGCTGCTGCGCTGACCACAAAGAAGCAGGGAGCATATGCTGCGCCGAATACCTCTACGCCAATAAAAATCGGTGCAAGGAATGTATTGGTGGCGCCGCCGAATACCGCTGCATAACCCAACGCCGCGGCAAATTCCACCGGCAAACCCAGAAATCCAGCCAATACCGCACCTAATCCTGCGCCAATGGAAAACAGCGGTGTTACCTCGCCTCCCTGAAAGCCTGCAGCCAGCGTACCCACCGTCAGCAGAAACTTGAGCAGCCAGTCATACCAGTAATAATCTATCCCGGACAGGCTGCCGGAAATCAGATTGGTACCCAAACCGCAATATCGTCCCATATGCAGGACAAGCAGCAGGACACTGAGACAGATACCCATGACGGCAATGCGCAGCAGCGGATTGGGAAACCGTTCTGCGGCATGCTGCTTGGCATGCTTGAGGCACCAGGCAAATCCGCCGCCTGCCAAGCCGAATATGACGCCAAGAACCAACAGCCTGCACAGCATACGGAGATCCAGTGCCGCCTCTGTCTGCAGGGCAAAGGTAAATTTCTCCAGTCCCAGCAAATGGGATACCGTACTTGCGGAAAAAGCAGCGGTCAGCGCCGGAAACAGAGCGGAATATTCCAGCATGCCTGCTGCCAGCACCTCCAGTGCAAACAACGTGGCAGCAATAGGCGTCTGGAACAATCCCGCAAAGCCTGCCGCCATACCGGTCACCAGAAAAATCCGGGATGTATTGGGAATCGGCATGCGTTTTCCAAACCAGTGGGAAATAGCGGCACCCAG
>CAMBYS010000012.1 GCA_945872165.1 uncultured Clostridia bacterium
TTTTCACATTATAACATCTGGCGGATGCTTTGTAAACTGTGACGCATTTTTTCATAATTTCCTGAGTCACCTGCTATCGGCGCCCTGTTCTGCCCATCAGCATCCCGGTGCTCTATCCTGTTCCGGTCGGAAATCCATTGTTTCATTCCTGCCATAAATCCGTTTTCTCCCTCCTATCCCCATGGTTTTTCCCGCTTCAAATGTCACGCTTTTACCCGGGATTTTCCCCTTGAAAAGTTGAAAAAACAGTGCAAAATCCTCCAAAAATCTCTTTTGGCTTTGCCGTATCTTTTTATCTACCGCAAATTGCATTTACTGCAAATTGCGGTAAAAACACATGTCATTTCCTGCCACATTGTAATGTGTATATGAGGTGAACAGCATGTACCCCAGAATCCGCGATCTAAGGGAAGACGCTGACTTGTCACAAAGTCAAATCGCAAAACTCCTCTGCTGTTCCCAGCAGGTCTACAGCAATTATGAACGCGGACAGCGCGATGTTCCTACGTTCATTCTCATCCGTTTGGCACAATTACATCATACAACAACAGATTATTTATTGGGATTAACGGATTGCCGGGAGATTCCAGCTGAATGGAACAAATAAGACCTGCAGACAGCAAAAACGGCACAGCATGAAGCTGTGCCGTTTTCCATTTTTTACTTTGTGGGGTAATTGGTGGCATGCAGTACGGTAATACCTGAACTGTTGCGTCCTGCCCATGCGCCGTATTTCACATAGCGGACACTGACCTTGTTCGGACCGGTCCAGTTGGCATCATATACCGTGAAGCCGTTGCTGTCCGAGGAAACAAAGACCATGGTATGCATTTTCGGGGAATTCATCTGGAGAATGTCACCCGGCTTTGCCTTGCTGATCAGCGCCTTTATGCTGCTTGCGGAGTAGGAAGTGGATTTCGCTGTAATCTTGTACAGCTTTGCATCTGTGCTGCTCTTCGGGCTGCCGTCATAGCTCCACTTTGCGGTCTGGCCATACATGCGGTAGAATACCTCACGGCCAAATCCCATGCACTGGCTTGCGCCGCCAAAGGAATAGCTGCTGCCCAGGCTCTTGCCGTTGGGATACACTGTCATGATGGATGCCAGCTTAGCGGATGCTGCTGCAGTATCCTCGCTGTTATCCGACAGCTTCCACTTCTGGGAAGATGCGCCGGTAAACTGCATCAGGCGGACATTGCCGTTTGTCACCGTCAGTGCAGCGGTAGGATTGGATGCCAGACGGATGGAATACACACCGCTTGCTTCTGCCACTGCAATAAAGCTCTGGCATTCGGTCTTGTTCACATTCCACAGGATGACTTCTGCGCCATCTGTCGGGTTGGCATCCACTGCCAGCCCGGTATTGGACTTGCTCAGCAGCTGGAAGCTGCCGTCGCTGTTATTCTGAATGGTAAACAGCTGGTTTGCACCGTTCACATCCGCTGCTGCGGATACATTGGCCTGCTTTGCTGCGGAAGCGGTCATCACCAGGCCGGTACCGGTATTGTGCAGTTCATAGCTGCCGGAGGGCAGCTTGCTGCGTGCCACATTGCTGCCGCCGTTGTTTACCGTAGGAGCTTCGGAATAAACCGTGCCATACTTCAGGTTTTCCTGCTTTGCCTGTGCCGCAGTCAGTTTTCCTGCTGCAATCAGCTTGTCGGTCAGTGTGCAGCTGCTGTCCTTCAGTTTGGTATTCAGTGCCAGATAGGAAATTTCCATGAGGTCCTGCCGCAGCAACACACTCTTTTTCCATCGGTTTGCATCACTCTGGGTGCACAGGCCAATCTGGATTGCCTTGTTCACAGAATCAGACCAGTAGAAATCCACATTGTCCTGATAACCCAACGCACGCAGGACAAAGGACATGTACTGCTCTGCTGTGATTCCATTGCGGGCACCAAACACGGTCTGGCTGCATCCTGCTGTATAATGCTTATAAACGCCGTAGCCGGCAAAGTTGCTGAACCAGCTATCCACATCCTGGAAGGTGTAGGAATACTTGCCTGCATTGGCAGTTTCCTGCTCCCCCATGAGGGAAAGGAAGATGGTAAATGCTTCCTGACGGTTGCCCGTCTTGCTGAGCATCAGGTCGCCCTTTTCATTGCCGAAAACCAGACCCAGACGCTGCAGGATATAGCCGCTTTCCGCAAGGCTGACCGGATTCTCCGACATCAGCACAGCTTCCTCCATCTGTTCTTCCGCAAAAATGCTGGATGTAATGGTATTTTCATCAAACGCCAGCACCGGAGCGCCCACAGAAAGCATCAGGGAGCCGCACAGTGCCGCGGACAGGATTCTTTTTTTATGTTTGGAAAAGTGAAATATCACACAATATCCTCCTCTTCTTTCCTTATCACCTTACTTAGTATATCATAAATTTCCGTTTTTGTGTAACCAATCTGTAATCTTTGTAATCTTTCTGTTATCTTAACAAATTTCACAATTCTTTCTTGTCGAAATTGCACAACGATTTTGCCGTTTTTTTGATGTTGTTCCTGAAGCGAACCGATATACCTGAGCCGGAAATCTGAATTCAGATGCAATTTCCGTCGAAAAAAGGGTTTTCTCCCGGGATAGAATCCAGTATAATAAAGAAGTAAGTTTGTGCGTATGGAATACGCCGTAACGATAGGGGAGGTTTTTTGTGAGTATTATTGACGTCAACGGTCTGACCTGTGATTATGGTCGGGGCCGCGGTGTGTTTGATTTACATTTCCAGGTTGAATCCGGTGAGGTATTCGGCTTTCTCGGTCCCAATGCATCGGGCAAAACAACCACCATCCGGCATCTGATGGGCTTTGCCAAGCCTGCATCCGGTTCCTGCCAGATTGAAGGACGGGATTGTTTCCAGTCCGCTGCTGTCATTCAGGAAACCCTTGGCTATCTGCCGGGTGACATCTGCCTGTTCCCGGACATGACCGGCCGGGCTTTTTTATCCTTTATGTCCCGTTTCCGCGGCATGAAGCATGCCGGACGGACAAAAGAACTCACCGAACGGTTTGAACTGGATATCCGCCAGCCCATCCGCCGCATGTCCAAGGGTGACCGGCAGAAGCTGGCATTGGTGTGCGCGTTTATGCATGATCCCAGCATCCTGATTCTGGATGAGCCTACGGCAAGCCTGGATCTGCTGATGCAGCATGCATTTATCGACCTGATTCTGGAGGAAAAGAAAAAAGGCAAAACCATCCTCATGTCCTCCCACCGCTTCAGCGAAGTGGAAAAAACCTGTGACCGTATCGCAATTCTCAAAAAAGGCCGGTTAAAAACCGTTTCCTCTCTGGAGGAGCTGCGGCAGACCGAGCGACGGGTATACGTGATTACACTGGACAATGAGGAAGCTGCTCAGGCACTTTGCCGTGAAAACATCAGCGTACTGGAAGTGGATGGCCGCATTGTAAAGGTAGCCGTATATCGTGACCTGCGCAGCCTGCTGGCCATTCTGGTCAATTATCCGGTTTCCACACTGGATAATGTGGGACAGAGCCTGGAGGAAATCTTTATGCATTATTACGGAGGTGAGGAAGAATGAATTTCACATTATTCCGTTACAGCTGCAGGAAAACCTTTCCGCTCTGGCTGATTTTTACTGTTCTGATGAGCCTGTATGCCTTTGCTGTGGTGCGGATGTATGATCCGGATGCCGGAGCTGCTCTGCTCAGCCTGACAGAATCTCTTCCCCAGACCATGACCATTCTGGGCATGGCAAATGATACCAATACCTTTACCGCATTTATTGTCAATTATTTGTATGGCATGCTGATGCTTGCCCTGCCTATGGTATTTACCGTGATTGTATCGGTACAGCTGATGGCACATCACGTTTCCAATGGTACCATGTCCTATCTGCTGGCTTCCCCCAATTCCCGCAAGCGCATTGCCGCAACCCAGCGCAATGTACTGATTGTCACGCTGCTGCTGATGCTGGCAGCCTGCTGTGGGGTTACCATCGTCCTGTGTGAATATTTCTATCCGGGACAGCTGGATATCCTGCCTTTCCTGATCCTGACAGCCTGTGTATTTGCCCTGCAGCTTGCCTTTGCCGGCATGTGCTATTTCTTCTCCTGCCGCAGCAATGGCACCGTAGGTGCACTGGTCATCAATGCCGGTGCCTGCCTGCTGTTTTATACCATCCGGCTGCTGGCAAATCTGGGCGGTTCCCTGTCCTATCTCCGATTTGTCACACCGTATACCTTAATTAATCCTGCCGGCATCCTGCAGAGTGACCTGCAGTCCTGTCTGCTGCCGCTGATCCTGCTGGTGATTGCAGTGATTCTGTTCTCCCTTGCCAACCGCAGTTTTCAGAAGAAAACCATGCCATTTTAATGAGAAGAATACCATTAAAAAAAAGCGTCATCCCTCAGGATGGCGCTTTTGTTTCGTCTTTTGCGAGAATAAATACCGTGGCCAGAATAAAGGCAAAGCCAACCAGATCTATCCAGCTGAAGCTGGTATGCATAAAGACTGCTGTGGTCAGTGTGGCAACCAGCGGCTCCACACATCCCAGCATGTTTCCCCGTGCAGGCCCCACAATGCTGGTTCCCTTTAAAAATGCCGTAAAAGCAACTGCGGTGCCAATCAGGACAATGAATGCGGTCATGACAGCGGTTGCCATATGGAATGAGATGGGAACCGTCCACACCCGCATGAGAAAGAAGAACGCGATGCCGCCGCTCAGCATGCCCAGTCCGACAATCATGGTACTTCCCCACTGCTTCATCAGATCCTGAGGAAGAATAATGTATAATGCCGCAGCTACCGCAGAGATAAAGCCCCACAGCAATCCTTCACGGGAAATATATAATGTAGTAAAGCTGCCGTGGGTTGTAACCAGAAAGGTTCCCAGCAGACAGGACAGAATGGCAAGCCATTCCCGCTTTACCGGCAGCTTCCTTGTGGTGATGCAGACAAACAGCAATACCAGAATGGTAGACAAATACTGCAGCACGGTCGCCGTGCCGGAATTGCTTTTGGTAATGGATGTAAGATAGGAAAACTGTGTAAACATCAGTCCGCAGACACCAAAAATCACACAATGCAGCAGAGTGCGGGGCTGATGTGCAATCTGTTTCAGCTGTTCCCTGTCCTGTATGCATGCAGCCAGCAGCAGGATGATGCCTGCACCTAACAGCCGCAGACAGGTAACCCATCGGGTATCCATCCCCTGTGCAGAACAAAGGTACTGACCGCAGGTGCCGGATAAGCCCCAGCAGGCACCTCCCAGCAAAGTAATCGCCACACCCTTTCCATATTTCGACATAACCTGTATCCTCCCTGTTGCAATCTATTCTCTTTTTCTTACATCTTCACACAAAAAAACTATTAGGATCGTATCTTTGCTATTTTAGTGTATCTGCTGCCAGGTTGCAAGCGTTTCCCATACATTCCTGATTTACGGCAAAAAAAACATCTGTCTGTGCATCCTCAGAGACCGGATGATGTACAGCAGATGTTTGGCTTCTATGATTTCCTATCCTGTTTTTCTGTTGAAGCACTCAAAGCGGATTGACATTCACCGCACGTGGCTTTCCCTTTTTCTCGTCCATTTCCTCGTCAAATGTGACCTTCTGTCCTTCGTTCAGTGTTTTATAACCGTCACACCGGATTGCAGAAAAATGTACAAATACATCGGTACCATCCTCATCATTGGAAATGAAGCCATAACCCTTTTCCGCATTAAACCACTTTACTGTACCCTTGTTCATGACA
Organism: uncultured Clostridia bacterium; assembly: GCA_945872165.1. Classification (GTDB taxonomy): domain Bacteria; phylum Bacillota; class Clostridia; order Oscillospirales; family Butyricicoccaceae; genus Butyricicoccus_A. The sequence continues at coordinate 5,710 of CAMBYS010000012.1, forward strand.
GGTACCTCCATTTCATATTCTGCCTTCGTCAGCTGCCATGCAGAAACCCGCATATTCACACAATTCTCCCTTCAAAAATGGTGATTTATGTCAGAATATGCGATATATTTATACTCTTTCCGAAAGCGTGTTCAGTATAGCATTCACCTGGCAAAAAGTCAAGAAACCTGCCCGGAAAACCGTTCGACAGCTCTGTATCCGCTTCGACAGTTGTATCGTCCAAAGAAAAAGTTTCTCCTGTCTGTGATTCGACATTTTGTGTAATCTGTCAAAATTCTACTTTTATTTTTGTGCATATCCCCCGTTTTATTTTTGGACACTGTTTAAATTTATGTTTAATAATGCTCTATCTTTTTTGTTATTGTTCGTTTACAATAGCGATAACAAGCAGAAAACACTTCGACGATGCAATGCAGCATGTTCTGTATTGCATGGAGGATTTGTACTATGATGAAAAACAACCATAAAACTGTTCATAATGATCCCGTTTTGAATGTGGATACCTATGGCAACATTTTTATGTATGCAACACATCGGGATCTGACCACTTCCCCGCGTCATATCATCCGTATGTCTGAGCCGGTACAGCCCGACCTGCTGCAGGAGGCTCTTGAACTTGCTTTGATTCGTTTCCCGCAGATGGCTGTGGGTTTAACTCGCGGTGAAACCGCTTATTCCTATCATTACATTGACAAACCGCCGGTTGTCCTGCCGTTTAAAAATCACATGTCCCCGTACTGGATGGGTTCGGAGGATACCAATGGCTATCTGTTCCTGTGCGGCTATACCCGTAACAGCATTATTCTTGAATATCATCACTGCACCTGTGACGGACATGGCTTTGATGAATTTATCCGTTCCGTCCTGTTTGAGTATCTGACCCTGTGTGGCAAGCCGGTGGAAAATGACGGTACCATCCGTACTCGTGAAACCGAATTTGATCCGCAGGAATGTGAGGATGCTTTCCCGCTGCTCAACAATGTACCGCGCTCGGGTGAAAACCATCATGAGGATGTTCCGTCATTCCAGATTGAGCAGCCGGAGGAAACGCTGGATTCCGCTGAACTGGTAACCGAAATTGCGTTCCCGTTCGCACAGATGAAGTCCTTCCTCAAGCGGAACGGCGGCACTCCGCTGACCTATGTCATGACTGCCCTGTCCCGCGCGATGGCACAAACCTATTTCAAAGACGGACAGCGTGAACGCATTGCTGCGGAAGTTCCGATGGATCTGCGTTCGCTGGTTCCGAGTGAGACTACCCATTTCTTTGTTTCTCTGCTTGACCTGCCGTTCCTGCCGGAATACTTTGACCTTTCCTTTGCTGAGGCCTGCCGTAAATGCAGCGAATATTTCAGCACCCAGCGTACCCTGGAGCACAGCGCATGGTGGGCAAAGGCCAACGGTGACAATGTCTTCTCCATGCACAATTCGGATATGGACATTGAGGAAAAGGAACAGCTCATGCGCACCCGCGCACGCAACTATGTTCACCGTAATTCCTTTATTCTGACCAACATCGGTGCATTCCATCTGCCGGAAAGCATGCAGAAGTATGTCCTTGACTATGCGGCAATTCTGCCCTGTGCTTCCATGCCCTTCGGCGTACTGGTCAGCTCCTATAACGGCTATCTGAAGATCAGCCTGGCACAGCGTGACCACAACATAGACCTGGTACGCAACCTGCTGGATAATCTGGCTGAGACCGGCGTAAGGGCAACCACCTACTCTTATCGGTTCCATACCACCTGGTATGATGGCAAGCATCTGGCTGAATAAAAATCAAAACAGCACAAGACCCGGACTGGATGCAGTCCGGGTCTTTTTTTATGGTTATCACAGCGTTTTTACCATAGCATGGCAAACAGGGATGCGGTACATGCGGTCAGGATACCGGCAACCGCAACAGCCAGAGAACTCATAGCTCCCTCTGCCTGTCCGATTTCCAGTGCACGTGCCGTACCAATGGCATGGGATGCCGTACCGATGGCAAGACCCTTGGCAATCGGTTCTTCAATGCGGAACAGACTGCATACAGCGGAAGCAATTACATTGCCCAAAATGCCGGTGAGGATGATAACGGCAACCGTAATGGTCACAATACCGCCCAATTCCTCTGAAACACCCATGCCAATGGCTGTGGTGATGGATTTGGGCAGGAAGGTGACATACTGCTCATGCGTCAGACCGAACAGGACAGACAGCGCCAGGATGCCTGCCATACTGGCAATGACACCGCTTAGGACACCGATAAAAATCGCCACCGCATGCCGCTTTAACAGCTCCAGCTGCTGATACAGCGGAATGGCAAGGCATACCGTTGCCGGCGTCAGCAGATAACTGATGTACTTTGCCCCTTCATAATAGGCGGTATAGGTAATATCGCATGCCGACAGCAGCACCATCACGATGATGACGGCAATCAGAAGCGGATTCAGGATGGCAAGCTTCCATTTGTTCTTGCACCATTGGCCAAATAAAAATGCCGCAATGGTCATAAACGCGCCGAAATAGGTGCAGCTCATCAGAATTTCACTCATGCCTGCTTCCCACCTTTCCATGGCGGATCATGACCTGGGTTACCTGCCCGGTCACTGCCATAACCAGCACGGTAATCACAACCGTAATCACAATTGCCGGAATAAGGATCGGTTGGAACTCTCCCCAGCTGTCCAGCAATCCTACGGCTGCCGGAACAAATAAAATCGGCATAATTTCAATCAGAAATTCTCCTGCCTCCCGGACAGATTCCAGCTTCAGCACACCGCTCATCAATGCCGTCAGAAGGATGACCATGCCATAAATACTTGCCGGAATCGGCAGCGGAAGCAGACTTTTCAGTCCCTCTCCCAGAAAAGTAATCAACAGGATAATACCAAACTGTTTCAGAATTTTCACCCGTATCGCTCCAATCTACGTTATCCTTTCACACAAAATCACTGCATAAAAAATTGGAGCAGATCGCAATCTGCTCCGTCATGGTGCCGCTGACCGGGCTTGAACCGGTACGCTGTAAACCAGCGAGGGATTTTAAGTCCCTTGCGTCTGCCAATTCCGCCACAGCGGCAAATCGACTTATATAGTATACCAATTGTTCCCGCTTCTGTCAAGCAATATAAAAAATTTCATTTGCAAACCCGTAAAAACCGACTTCCCAGCGCGGTTAATGTGAGATTTCCCGCCTGCAGCCGGACACTGCGTTCCCGGTACTGGGGAAAACGGTCACAAAACTGCTTGACTGTCTCATCTACTACCGGCTGAAACAGCAGATAAATGTCCTCATACCGGTTGTCCTGCATGTCTTCCAGTGCCTGCCGTTCCGCATACATGCGGATGTCCACCAGATGCAGCCGCAGCAGATTGTCGATTGCTGCCTGTATCCGTTCGTAATCACCGTCTGCCGGCAGAAACGCTGTCATGCGGGTTACCAGTTCAATGGATGTAGCCACATCCTCACAAGGCTTTCCGGTAAATCCGCTGCTCTTCTTCATCCGGCTCAGGTAACAGTCCAGCACCGGCATTCTGCCCTGTTTGCCGATGGCATCCAATAGTGTCAGATCAGTTTCATCCATTTGGCTGACCAGAGACGGGAAAGCCGGATGTACCGTGCTGCCATCCTGCATGGCAGCTGCCAGCAAAGCTGTATACCGCTGCTTCTGCGGCTCTCCAGCCCAGCCATATTGCAGCAGAAGATTTCCCGCCAGCGCCGGATCAGGCCGGCATGGCTGCTGTGTCAATCGGCTGCCGACTGCCGCCACGATATCCTCCTGCACCGCCGGTTTCATGCCATATGGCTGTAAATATTCGGTAATTTGCTGTTCAAACACGATATATCTGTCCTTTCCTCTGAAAAAAGTGTCCTGTCTCCCCTTTCGGAAAAACAGGACACCATTGTCTGCATGATATAACGATCAAATTTCTTCCTGAATGCCCGGCAGGCGCGGAATGGTGGCAAAGCCCTTTGCCAGATCCTCATCCGTCGGGATATAGTCGGTCATGGTCTTTTCATTGTATGCCTTATAAGCAGCCAGATCAAAATAACCGGTACCGGTCAGGTTGAACAGGATGGTCTTGGCCTCACCGGATTCACGGCACTTGATTGCCTCATCAATGGCAACACGGATGGCATGGGAGGATTCCGGTGCCGGCAGAATGCCTTCAATTCTTGCGAACATTTCAGCTGCTTCAAATACTGCCGTCTGTTCTACCGCACGTGCTTCATCCAGATAGCCGTCATGATACAGCTGAGACAGAATCGGGCTCATGCCATGATAACGCAGACCGCCTGCATGGTTCGGAGACGGGATATAACCACAGCCCAGCGTATACATCTTGGCCAGCGGTGTCACCATACCGGTATCACAGAAATCATAAGCAAACTTGCCGCGAGTCATGGACGGGCAGGATGCCGGTTCTACAGCGATAAAATACGGTGCCTGTTTGCCTGCCAGCTTGTCACCCATAAACGGTGCCATAATGCCGCCCAGATTGGAGCCGCCGCCTGCACAGCCAATGACAATATCCGGATATGCATCCACCTTTTCCATAGCTGCCTTTGCTTCCAGGCCAATGATACTCTGATGGATCAGTACCTGGTTGAGCACGCTGCCCAGTACATACCGGTAGCCTTCATGGGTGGTGGCATATTCTACTGCCTCAGAAATGGCAGTGCCCAGAGAACCGGAGCTGCCCGGGAATCGTTCGTTGATTTCTCTGCCCACCTTGGTGGTCATGGACGGCGACGGTACAATATCCGCGTCATAGGTATGCATAACCTCCTTGCGGTACGGCTTCTGCTCATAAGAGCATTTTACCATGAATACCTTGCAGTCCAGATCAAAATACTGGCATGCCATGGAAAGTGCCGTGCCCCACTGGCCCGCACCGGTCTCAGTGGTTACACCCTTCAATCCCTGCTGCTTGGCATAATATGCCTGAGCAATGGAGGAATTCAGCTTATGGCTGCCGCTGGTGTTGCCGCCTTCATACTTATAATAAATCTTTGCCGGGGTATCCAGCGCTTTTTCCAGATAGTACGCACGCATCAGCGGCGACGGGCGGTACATACGGTAACGGTCACGTACCGGTTCCGGAATGTCGATAAAACGATCCTGGGTATTCAGCTCCTGTGCAGCCAGCTCGGTACAGAACACCGGCTCCAGATCAGCCAGCTGTACCGGCTTCAGGGTACCAGGATGCAGAATCGGACGATGGTCGGTTTTCATGTCCGCGCGGACATTATACCACTGCTGAGGAATTTCATCCTCACTCAGATAAATTTTATACGGATCTTTTGCCATGGGTTCTCTTCTCCAATATACTTATTTTTATACATCACCGTGGTAAAGTGCATCATATGGTTTCATTATAAGTCCATCATACCATGCTGTCAAGGGGATATACCCCGCTGTTCTGCACATTTTTGCCATTTTCCCACCGCAAACCGCAAAAAAATCCGACAGGCATGGCATACCTGTCGGATTCATGAAACCAAATATTCTGCGCTTACTTCACAGCATTGCGGGACGGGTCACGCAGGACAACGTCATGTGCGCCGCCTTCTACCAGAGAGGTTGCAGATACCAGGGTAATCTTTGCCTTCTCCTGCAGCTCCGGAATGGTCAGTGCACCGCAGTTGCACATGGTGGAACGGATCTTTGCCAGCGTCATGCCAACGTTATCCTTCAGTGCACCTGCATACGGTACATAGGAGTCAACGCCTTCCTCGAAGGACAGCTTCTTTTCACCGCCCATATCATAGCGCTGCCAGTTTCTTGCACGGGAGGAACCTTCGCCCCAGTATTCCTTCATATAGGAACCGCCGACAACAACACGGTTGGTTGGGGATTCATCGAAACGAGAGAAGTAACGGCCCAGCATCAGGAAGTCTGCGCCCATTGCCAGTGCCAGGGTCATGTGGTAATCATATACCAGACCGCCGTCAGAGCAGATCGGGATATACATGCCGGTCTGTTCAAAATACTCATCACGTGCCTTGACCACATCAATCAGTGCGGTAGCCTGTCCACGGCCAATGCCCTTCTGCTCACGGGTGATGCAGATGGAACCGCCGCCGATACCGACCTTAACGAAGTCTGCGCCGCACTTTGCCAGGAACAGGAAACCTTCCTTGTCAACAACGTTGCCCATGCCAACCTTGACAGAATCGCCATAATGCTCACGAATCCATTCGATGGTCAGCTTCTGCCACTCAGAGAAGCCCTCAGAGGAGTCAATACACAGTACATCAGCACCTGCCTCTACCAGAGCCGGAACACGCTCTGCATAGTCACGGGTATTGATACCTGCACCAACCATATAACGCTTATGGGAATCCAGCAGTTCCAGGGTGTTTTCCTTGTGGGAATCATAGTCCTTACGGAATACCATATATACCAGATTCTGATTTTCGTCGATAATCGGCAGGGCATTCAGCTTGTGATCCCAGATAATGTTATTGGCAACCTTCAGGGTAGTATCCTTCGGTGCGGTAATCAGCTTTTCAAACGGAGTCATGAACTCAGCAACCTTGGTGGTGCGCTCCATACGGCTGATGCGGTAATCACGGCCGGTAACAATACCCAGCAGCTTGCCGTTCGGGGTACCATCCTCGGTAACAGCCATGGTGGAATGACCGGTCTTTTCCTTCAGCTCCAGGACATCTGCCAGGGTCTGATCCGGCTTGATGTTGGAATCGCTGACAACGAAGCCTGCCTTGTAGCTCTTTACCTTTGCGACCATAGCAGCTTCGGATTCAATGCTCTGGGAACCATAAATAAAGGACATGCCGCCTTCCTTTGCCAGTGCAATTGCCATAGTATCATTGGAAACGGCCTGCATGATTGCAGATACCATCGGAATATTCGTGGAAATCGGGCATTCCTCTACACCCTTGCGATACTTGACAATCGGTGTTTTCAGGCTGACGTTAGCAGGAATGCACTCCTTGGAAGAATAACCCGGCACCAGCAGGTATTCACTGAAGGTATGGGACGGTTCAGAAAAATAATATGCCATATGATTCGACTCCCTTCACAATGTTCAATCAGAAATTTTATTGTAATTAAAATACATTATACCCGTTGTCACATACAAAGTAAATCACCGAACTGTCGAAATTTTCCTGAAAATTTTCACGCTTCATGGGCAATATTTTGCATGCATTTCGTATGTGGACAGTTGTATGTTTCACATGGTAATTTGGGGTAAAAAATTTGAATAAACGACCAAAAAGATCCTTATTCTTTGTAACCTGTTTTCCAGAGCCCGCAGCAACATGCACTGCCCCACAGGCGTAAAATGATCCCTATGCGTAAAAACAGACAGCCCGAAGGCTGCCTGTCTTGCTGCGATACTTATTTGTCAATCGGGGAATCAATGAGAGAAGCAACCCGGAAGCAATGTCTGTGTCCGTCTTCCTCTTCGGTTCTCGCTTCAGCAAAATGGACATGGCGTCCGCCGCCGACAAATACAGCTCCGCCTGTGCGTCCCTTGAACTCATGGTAATGTCCATCGGCAAAATCCGTATGGAAGCAGATTTCATGCACATGGTCATTGCCGCCGATCTGGATGGCTTCGCCGCTCACGGTTGCAAAACGATGGTTGTGGGCATCATTGCAGCAGCCGAATACCTGCGTGCTGCCCTGCACCTCATGGACATGTCTCTGTCTGCGTCTGCGGTCACGGTCTCCATCACGGTCACAGTCGCGGTCTCTGTCGCGGTCACGGTCACAACGATTGCAGTCACGATCCCGGTCACGATCCCGGTCACAATCACACGGTTTCTTCTCCCGACAATCAGACCCGCCGGCACGAGCCATAATGGTCTCAAAATCCATAGCCATAGGAATGATCTCCTGTCTGAATGATATGAAGGGCGGGATTCCGTCCTTGTATCATTCTATGCTTTTCCTTATCCCGTTGTGACATGGCAAAAAGGGCACAGCCATCGGCTGCGCCCTTCATACGTTTGTTTACTTCTGCGTTACTGCACTGAGGAATGCTTTGGTACGTTCCTGCTGGGGATTGTCAAAAATCTCCTCCGGTGTGCCTTCTTCGGTAATATAACCGTCTGACATAAACAGAACACGGTCAGCAACTTCACGGGCAAATCCCATCTCATGGGTAACCACAACCATGGTCATGCCTTCCTTTGCCAATACTTTCATAACATCCAGAACTTCACCGACCATTTCCGGGTCCAGCGCACTGGTAGGCTCATCAAACAGAATCGCCTTCGGCTCCATCATCAGGGAACGGACAATCGCAACACGCTGCTTCTGACCGCCGGAGAGCTGTGCCGGATAGTTATCTGCCTTTTCTGCCAGACCAACACGCTCCAAAAGTCCCATAGCCTTCTTCTTTGCATCTGCTTCGCTCATCAGCTTCTGCTTGACCGGTGCCAGCATCAGATTATCCAATACCGTCAGATGATTGAACAGATTAAAATGCTGGAATACCATACTCAGCTTCTGGCGCACCTTATTGATATCACTGTCCTTATCCATGATATTGTTGCCGTCAAAGAAGATTTTGCCGGCAGTGGGCTCCTCCAGACGGTTGAGGCAGCGCAGGAAGGTACTTTTGCCGGAACCGGACGGACCGATGACAACGACACATTCACCCTTCTCAATATGGCAGTTGATGTTCTTCAATACCTGAAGATCACCAAAGTCCTTTTTTAAATCCTTAACGATTATCACTCTGACGCAGCCTCCTTTCGATGACAGCCAGAATCTTGGTCATAATCTTGACCAGAATATAGTATACAATGGCAACCGCAATCAACGGCAGGAATGCCTGATAGGTACGGGATACGATAAAGTCGCCTGCCTTGGTCAGGTCAACAATGGCAACATAACCCACAATGGAGGTTTCCTTTACCAGAGTAATCATTTCATTTCCCAGTGCCGGGATGACATTCTTAATTGCCTGAGGCAGGATGATATACCGCATGGTTTCACCATAGGTGAAGCCCAGGGAACGTCCGCCTTCCATCTGTCCCACATCCACAGCAAGGATGCCGGCACGGATGTTTTCTGCAACATATGCACCACTGTTGATGCCGAAGGACAGAATCGCTGCTACAACCGCATATCTGCTGCGGAAGATAACCATAAACATAATCAGCAGCTGAACCATAGATGGCGTGCCGCGGATGATGTCGATATATGCGCCCGCAATCCGGGACATGACAGTCTTACGCTTTTTCCGCGTCTCAGTCAGCTTCATCAGCGCAAGGATAAAGCCCAGCACAATGCCCAGAATGCCTGCACAGATCGAAATGCCAATGGTCACGCCAAGGCCCTTTGCCATCAGCTGATAGCCGTTGGTATCCACAAAGACATACTTCAGATTGTTGATAAATTCCTGAACAATATTGTCAGAGGCTTCCTTTTCCGTGCTGGTATTGTCCTCAATATACTGGGCAACCAGCGCATCAAAGGTACCATCTTCCTTGATCTTTGCCAGACCGCTGTTGATCTTCTCCAGCAGCTCAGTATCACCCTTCTTGACTGCGATTGCATATTCCTCCGTAGAGGTATCATCTTCCATCAGCTTGAGCTTGCCGCTGTTGCTGGCAACAAAATTCTCTGCCGGGTTCTTGTCGATGACAACCGCATCCACACCGCCATTGTTCAGGGAAACGATGGCATCCGTACCCTTCTTGAAGCGCTTGACTTCGGTATTTTCATCGGTGATGACATCGTTATCCTCACCCGGTGTGCACAGCAGGTCTCCGGTGGTGCCTTCCTGTACGGCAATCTTTTTGCCGTTCAGGTCTGCCAGACTTGTAACGTCACTGTCCTTTGCCACAACGATGCACTGTGTTGCGGTATAATAGCTGTCGGAGAAATCCACCGACTGCTTGCGCTCATCGGTGACAGTCATGCCTGCAATGACTGCATCCAGGCTGCCGGTGGACAGGGATGCAATCAGCGACTTGAATTCCATGTTGGTGATCTTGACCTCAAAGCCCTCAGCCTCGCCGATTGCCTTGATGACTGCCATATCAAAACCGTCCGGCTCGCCGTTGTCACCCATGTACTCAAAGGGCGGGAATTCCGCATTGGTACCCACATTGACAACCAGCTTTTCGGTGTCTTCTGCAGGCTCTTCTTCGGTTTCGCCGCCGATGTACTCGGCAACCAGCTTGTCAAAGGTGCCGTCTTCCTTGATCTTTGCCAGACCGCTGTTGATCTTTTCCAGCAGTTCGGCATCGCCCTTCTTAACCGCGATTGCATATTCCTCGGTAGAGGTCTCGTCCTCAATCATCTTGAGCTTGCCTTCGTTGTTTGCCACAAAGGTTTCTGCCGGGTTTTTGTCGATGACAACCGCATCCACACCGCCATTGTTCAGAGTAACAACGGCATCGGTACCCTTCTTGAAGCGCTTGACCTCGGTGCTGGCATCCGTGATGACTTCATTGTCCTCTGCCGGTGTGCACAGCAGGTCACCGGTAGTGCCTTCCTGTACGGCAATCTTTTTACCGTTCAGGTCAGCCAGACTTGTAACGTCACTGTCCGCTGGAACAACGATACACTGCTTTGCGGTGTAATAGCTGTCGGAAAAATCCACCGACTGCCTGCGTTCATCCGTCACGGTCATGCCTGCAATGACTGCATCCAGGCTGCCGGTGGACAGGGATGCAATCAGTGATTTGAATTCCATATTGGTGATCTTGACTTCAAAGCCCTCGGCTTCGCCGATTGCCTTGATGACCGCCATATCGAATCCATCCGGTTCGCCGTCGTTGCCGATGTACTCAAACGGCGGGAATTCTGCATTGGTGCCAACGGTGATTACGTCTGTTGCCTTTGCCGGACTGGAAACGGGAAAGAACATACCGCCCAATACTGCCAGACAGGCCAGACACATCGCCAGCACACGTGTTGTGCTCTTTTTCATGTGTTTGTCCCTTCTTTCATTTTTTACAAAAAAGAGGATGAGGCCGACGAAAGACACTCGTAGTCTCATCCTCTATTTTATTTTTTATGGATTCTGATTATTCAACCGGAACAGTCCAGCCCAGTTCGTCCGGCAGGGTGCCCCACTGGATACCAGTCAGGGTATCATACAGCTTATGGGTTACCGGGCCGATTTCGCCGTTGTTGATGTAAGCCACCTGGTCCTCAAAACGCAGCTCGCCGACCGGGGAGATAACTGCTGCTGTACCGGTGCCGAATACTTCCTCCAGCTTGCCTTCCTCGGAAGCCTTCATGACATCTGCAATCGGCAGACGCTCTTCGGAAACGGTATAGCCCCAATGCTTGAGCAAGTCAATGCAGGAACGGCGGGTAACGCCCGGCAGAACCGTGCCAACACACGGAGCGGTATAAATGGTACCGTCGATCTTAAAGAAGCAGTTCATGGAACCAACCTCTTCTACATACTTATGCTCTACGCCATCCAGCCACAGAGTCTGTTCATAGCCCAGATCATGTGCCTTTACCTGAGAAATCAGGGAGGCAGCATAGTTGCCGCCGCACTTGGTAAAGCCGGTGCCGCCCGGGCATGCACGGGTGTACTCATCTTCAACGAAGATCTTAACCGGGTTGATACCGGTGGAGTAATATGCGCCAACCGGGGAGCAGATGATGATAAACTGATGGGTCTTGGAGGTACGAACGCCCAGATGCGGCTCAGTTGCAATGACAAACGGACGGATGTACAGGGAGGTACCCGGCGCAGAGGGAACCCAGTCCTCTTCTACCTTTACCAGCGTTTTGACTGCCTGGACAAAATCCTCCACAGACAGAGACGGCAGACACATACGCTTGTTGGTATTGATCATACGCTCTGCATTGCAGTCCGGACGGAACAGCTGGATCTTGCCTTCCGGGGTACGATATGCCTTCAGGCCCTCGAAGGATTCCATTGCATAGTGCAGCACCATGGCAGCCGGATCAATGGAAAGGGGCTGATACGGTACAATACGCGGATCATGCCAGCCGATGCCCTCGGTATGGTCGATGATAAACATATTGTCGGTATAGTAGATACCGAAGCCCAGATGGCTGGAATCCGGTTTCTCCTTCTTTTCCGTTGCCGGTGTAATCTTGATGTTCAGCATATTTATTCACTCTTTTCCCGCCATACAGCGAATTTGTTTAAAGAATCGTATGAGATTATTTTATATAAGTTCCCTTCGTATTGCAATAGCCCCGCGCCATTTTTTTGCGCAAATCGCGATTTTTTTGAAGTTTTTCCAAGTTCCTCTCCCCTTTTCCGCATCAAATCATGCATTTTCCATGTTTTTTGGGCAGAATGATTCGTTTTTGCGAAACACACACAAAAAAGGCTGCACCCGAATGGATGCAGCCTCTATGGTCTTGAAACCTTTCAGGCAGACAATTAAGCCTTGCCGTCGGAGCCCAGAACGTTTACGATCTTGTGAGCTACCATGTCCTTAACAGCCTGACGAGCCGGCTTCAGGTACTGACGCGGGTCAAAGTGATCCGGATGCTCAGCAAAGTGCTTGCGGATAGAAGCGGTGATAGCCAGACGGATGTCAGAGTCGATGTTGATCTTGCATACAGCCAGCTTAGCAGCCTCACGCAGCTGATCTTCCGGAATACCGATAGCATCCGGCATGTTGCCGCCGTAGGTGTTAACGATCTTTACGAATTCCTGCGGAACAGAGGAGGAACCATGCAGAACGATCGGGAAGCCCGGCAGACGCTTGATGCACTCTTCCAGAACGTCGAAACGCAGCGGAGGCGGAACGAGGATGCCTTCTTCATTGCGGGTGCACTGTGCCGGAGTGAACTTGTAAGCGCCATGGGAGGTGCCGATTGCAATTGCCAGGGAGTCACATCCGGTGCGGGTAACGAATTCCTCTACCTCTTCCGGACGGGTGTAGCTTTCGTGACCAGCTTCAACAACAACTTCGTCTTCTACGCCTGCCAGAGTGCCCAGCTCAGCCTCGACAACAACGCCGCGGTCATGTGCGTACTCTACAACCTTCTTGGTCAGAGCAATGTTTTCCTCGAAGGACTTGGAGGAAGCGTCGATCATAACGGAGGTAAAGCCGCCGTCGATGCAGGACTTACAAACCTCGAAGGAATCGCCGTGGTCCAGATGCAGAGCGATCGGGATATCCGGGTTTTCGATGACAGCAGCCTCAACCATCTTTACCAGATAGGTGTGGTTTGCATAAGCGCGAGCACCCTTGGAAACCTGCAGGATAACCGGGGACTTCAGCTCGCCAGCTGCCTCGGTAATACCCTGAACGATTTCCATGTTGTTTACGTTGAAAGCGCCAACAGCGTAGCCGCCATTATAAGCCTTCTTGAACATTTCAGTAGTAGTTACAAGTGCCATTATTCATCTTCCTTTCAGAATATTTCCGCATGCCCACTTAAAAAAGGGCACACGTGTTCCGTATGTTGCTATTTTACCAGTCTTTCTATATAAAATCAAGTCGATTATACGATTTTCGCAAATTTTATCCAAAGTGTACCCATAAATTGTTCTATCTGCAAAAAGAATTGAATTTCTGTCAAAAATATGATATATTCATTTTAACATCGGAAAGTGCGGCTCGGCAGAACTTCTCCCGTGATCGTTTTGCTGACATTTTGCCGCATTCGTTTCGTGACATTTTAGGAGGTTTTTGATTATGAGTGAACTGAAGGGCGCTATGATCATCGGTCAGTCCGGTGGTCCTACTTCTGTTATCAATGCAAGTGCCTATGGCGCAATCAAGGCTGGTCTGGATTCTGATGCCATCACCACCGTTTACGGCGCAGCTAACGGCATCGTTGGTGTTCTGAACGATAAGCTGTATGTGATGGACAAGGAAGATCCGGCTGAGCTGGAGCTGCTGAAGTACACCCCGTCTTCTGCTCTGGGTTCCTGCCGTTACAAGATCGCTGATCCGGATGTGGATGATACCGATTACAAGCGCATTCTGGAAATCTTTAAGAAGTATGACGTTCGTTACTTCTTCTACAACGGCGGCAACGACTCCATGGATACCTGCAACAAGATTTCCAAGTATATGAAGAAGGTTGGCTATGACTGCCGCGTTATGGGCATTCCGAAGACCATCGACAATGACCTGTTCGGCACCGACCACTGCCCGGGCTTCGCTTCCGCAGCTAAGTATATCGCTACTTCCATCACCGAAGTTTACCAGGATTCCCATGTATACGACAAGGGCCAGGTTTCCATCATCGAAATCATGGGCCGTCATGCAGGCTGGCTGGCTGGCGCTGCTTCCCTGGCTGCTGTAACCGGTTACGCTGCTGACCTGGTTTACCTGCCGGAAGTTGACTTCAACATGGACGAGTTCCTGGAAGACGTTTCTGCTCTGTGGGAGAAGAACCACAACGTTATCGTTGCTGTTTCCGAAGGCATCCACTATGCTGACGGCTCCTTCGTATCCGAGGCTAAGACCTCCGCTACCGACGGCTTCGGTCATGCACAGCTGGGCGGCCTGGCTGCTATGCTGGCTGACGTTGTCAAGGAAAAGCTGGGCGTAAAGGTTCGCGGCATCGAGCTGTCCCTGCTGCAGCGCTGCGCTGCTCACTGCGCTTCCCAGACCGATATCGACGAGTCCTTCCTGGCTGGTCAGACTGCTGTTAACTCCGCAGTTGCTGGTGAGACCGATAAGATGGTTGCTTTCGAGTGCTCCCGTGAGGGCGGCTACTCCTGCAAGACCAAGCTGCTGAACCTGTCCGACGTAGCAAACTACGAGAAGAAGGTTCCGGTAGAATGGATCAACGAGCGTGGCAACAACGTATCCCAGGCATTCATCGACTACGCTCTGCCGCTGATTCAGGGCGAGACCAACATGCCGAAGGAAAATGGCCTGCCGCGTTTCGCAAAGCTGGCTAAGATTGTCGCTGAATAATCTCTTCTGTTTCACCTTAAAATGATGGAAACCGGCAGATGCCATATCTGCCGGTTTTTTTCTTTGCTCTTTTACGCCTCTCGTGCCCGTTTTTCCACCACTCACCCGAAAATCCGGGACAAATTTCCACGCCCCTGCTATACTGTATGCAAGAAAACACAGAAAAAGGAGGGATCCCATGAAATGCACCCTGGAACCCGCTGACAACTCTGAAAAAATAATTTCTGTGTACAGGCACCACCCTTTCTATTGCCGCTTATACTGCATGCAGAGGTGAGGCACATGATTTGCTGCTGGAAAACCTTTGGACTGCTGTCGGCAGCCTTCGGACTCGGTATACTGCTGGCGGTGCTGCTTCCCGCCTGTATTCTTGTCCCAGTATCCGCAATGGTATTGATCGCAGTGGGTGTTGTCATCCATCTGCACTGACGAAAGGAGCCTGTATGAAAATCGTTGTCATTAAGCCGCGTCTGTTCGCCGGAATTCTCCGCGGTATCTTCGGCATCAAGAAAATGCCAACTGTATCCTAATGTGTTACATCAACAAAGGGCTGACCTGCTGTCAGCCCTTCTGTTTTTCTATTCTGCAAGCCTGTCATAAATCAGCTGATACAATGTATCAAAGGAAGGGATAATCAGATCCGCCTGAGCGCCCGCACGGATCATCCGGTTATTTTCCGAATCAATCAATACAATATATCCAATGCCGGCTGCCCGGGCTGCCAGAGTACCTGCAATGGCATCCTCCACCACAATGCACTGTTCCGCTGGGACATCCAATGTCTGCACCGTATACCGGTAAATATCCGGCGCCGGCTTGCCGGGAAACTGTTTGTCATTGCAGACGATTTCCTCCCGCCGGAACCAGCGTCCCAGCTGCAGGTGTTCAAAATAAAAATCCACACTGTTCGGATTGGAGGAGGTTGCAATGGTAAACGGGACATGATACTGCAGCAGCAGGTCCAAAATCTCCGGAATCCCCTCTGCCAGATGGAATTCCTCCGGATGTGCCAGACAGTATTCCTTATAAAGTTCCCGTTTGCGGGTAATCAGCGCCTGCTTCTGCTGTTTTGTCACATGATTTCCCCAGAACAGATCCACGGTTTCCGAGCTGGTTCGCCCGTTCGCCTCCCGCAGAAAGGTCCGCTGGTCAATCTCATGCCCCAGTGTTTTCTGCGCCAGAATATTCCATGCCTGATACTGAATCCGGGTATCAAACAGCATGGTTCCGTTGAAATCGAAAATAACAGCAAAGTTCTGCATGCAACTTATCACCTCATGTTACATTGTACCACAAGCCTCTGTCTGCTTCAATCCTATTTTTCCGGCATATCTGCCAGCATCGTACCATAGAACTATAACAACACCATTTCCCTGCTGTGGAATCCAGGCTTACTTAGGAGGAAGTTCTATGGAATTAACAAAAAATACTGTCACACTCAGCCGTCTGATTCTGGATACGTGGAATAATTATGAAGAAACCACCGATGCCATTGTTCCGGACACGTTCCCGGATATTGTCCGCATTGCCGCGGTATATGGCAGTCCCCAGCTCAAGGATGACGCGCCCCAGTCCGGCCGTGTCCTGATTTCCGGCAGCGTGCGCATGACTGTGCTGTATGTGCCGGAAGGCGGCGGCCTGCGCAGACTGGACATTCCCATCAGCTTTGCCCATATCGAAGAAGGTACAGGCATCAATGAGGACAGCCAGCCCTTTGTGTCCTGCCGGGTGGTTGCGGCGGATGCCCATGTGATGAATTCCCGCAAGCTGTCTGTCACAGCCACCCTGTCCATCTCCTGCCGGGTATTTGTCCCCGATTCCCTGTGTCTGACCAGCGGCTTTGCCCAGGATGACGGCCATCTGGAACAGCTGACTGCCACCCATACCGTGACGGTTCCGGCTGCTGTCCATCGCCGGGAATTTACCCTGATGGATGATGTGAATTTGACAGATTTTTCCCGTTATGCGGCAATTACAGCAGCCCGGGGAGAACTGCGGCTTTCTGACTGCCGTTTGATGAACGGAAAAGCGGTGCTCAAAGGGGATGCTGCCCTGCATCTGCTGGTGGAAACCACAGATGGGCTGCTGGAAAATACCGATTGTGTGGTTCCCTTCACCCAGATTTTTGAAGTGGAAGGCATGACGGATAACCAGCAGGTCTGTGTCAGCTTCTCCCTGCGGCATCTGGATGCAGAACTGCGGGATGATGGTCTGATCGGTGTGGGCATCGGTGCCAGCGTACTGCTGACAGCCTTTGAAACCCATACCCTGCAGCTGGTATCAGATGTGTACCATCTGGAGCATCCGGTGCGGACGGAAACCTGTCCGGTAACTGTCCCTTCCTGCCATCCCCTGGCAGAACTGGGCTGTGAAGCCTCGGAAACCATCCCGGTGGGCATGAAAATTGCCCAGATCGCGGATATTTCTGCTGTGCTGGATACACTCATCCGTGAGCCTGCCCGCACGGTACTGCGCATGATGGTCTGTGTGGTTTACCGTGCAGATGATGGGGAATATTATTCCATTCATCGTGCCGTCCATATGCCGCTGAGTCTGCCGGATGGTACCCGGGAGGTTCGCCTGAATGGCATGCAGTGCCGTGCCGCTGCAACGGTCAGCGGAGAAGATTCCGTGGTGCTCTCCCTGAGCGGACGCTGTGGTCTTCTGTGTGATGAACCGCTGCAGGTCAATGATTTAACTGCCCTGACCATCGACGAAACCACTGCCGCTCCTTCTTCCCCCGTTTCCGTCATCCTGCGTTATGTGGATACGGAGGAACGCCTGTGGGATATTGCCAAGAGCTATCGCACCACGGTGGAAGCCATCCGGCAGGCAAACCAGCTGAGTACAGACCATCTCAGCGCACAGTCACAAATGCTGCTGATTCCGGTACAGTAATCAGGAAACGGAACACTTGGAGGTGCACATGGAACAGCAAAAGCTATATGAGGATATCAGCCGCCGCACCGGCGGTACCATTTATATCGGTGTGGTAGGCCCGGTACGCACCGGTAAGTCCACCCTCATCAAACGGTTCATGGAAACCCTGGTGCTTCCCGGCATTGACAATGTCTATCGCCGGGAACGGGCCAAAGATGAACTGCCCCAATCCGGCTCCGGCCGGACTATTATGACAGCAGAACCCAAATTTGTGCCGGAGGAAGCGGCGGAAATTGCCCTGGAAGGTGATGGAGTCTGCAAAGTCCGTCTTGTGGACTGTGTCGGCTATCTGATTGAAGGTGCTTTGGGGCATACCGAGGAAGATACCCCCCGTATGGTATCCACACCCTGGAGTGACCAGCCCATGCCCATGGCAGAAGCTGCTGAGCTGGGTACCCGCAAGGTCATTACCGACCATTCCACCATCGGACTGGTGGTGACTACCGATGGTTCGGTGACAGATTTCCCCCGGGAAAATTATCTGGAAGCGGAGGATCGTGTCATTCGGGAGCTGCAGAGCCTGAACAAGCCATTTCTTGTCCTGGTCAACTCCATGCAGCCCCAGGGCGCCGCCGCCCAGCAGATCTGCCGGCAGATTTCCGATACCTATGATGTGACGGCAATGGCTGCTGACTGCCTGAATATGGATGCGGAACAGATGGGTATGATCCTGAAATCCGTGCTGTATGAATTTCCGGTGCGGGAGGTTGGCATTGTGCTGCCGCCATGGGTGGGCACGCTGCCTGCCGGACACCGGGTCAAGGAAGCTGTTTACTGCGGCATCCGCAGCCAGGCGTCACACATCGGGCGCATGCGGGATATGCAGAGCTGTGCTTCCGCCCTGGCGGAAACCGAATATGTATCCGACGCACAGGTGCTGTCCATGGATCTGGGTACCGGCGCCGTACGACTGGAAATGCGTATTCCACAGGAAATTTTTTACCAGATTGCCGGCGAGCAGTCCGGTCTGACCATCCGCGGCGAAGCGGACCTGATTCCCCTGCTGACACGATTGGCAAAAATCCAGAAGGAATATGAACGCTTCGACGGTGCGCTGGCCCAGGTACGGCAGACCGGCTATGGCATTGTCATGCCAACCATTGATGAACTGACACTGGATGAACCGGAAATTGTCAAGCAGGGCGGACGGTATGGTGTCAAGCTGACTGCCTCTGCTCCATCCATCCATATGATTCGGGCAGATATCCAGACGGAGGTTTCCCCCATTGTGGGCTCGGAAAAACAGTCCGCAGATCTGGTGCAGTACCTGATGTCGGAATTCAACGGCGAACCCGAACGCATCTGGCAGACCAATATTTTTGGCAAATCCCTCAATGAACTGGTCAGTGACGGCATGAATACCAAGCTCACCCGTATGCCGGAGGATGCACGCAGCAAGCTGCAGGAAACGTTGGAACGCATTATCAATGAAGGCTCCGGCGGCCTGATCTGTATCATTCTGTGAAACAGTATATATGGCAGCGTGCAGAATCTGTACGCTGCTCGTTTTATCATCCAAAAAAATACTACTATTACCCGAAAGTAATACGTTATTCCTAAATTGTATGAAAAATACTTATTTTTACCCATTTTATCAATATTTCAGGGTTATATAACAAAAAAAGTGAGGAATTTTTCGAGTTTTTCCCAATTATCAATTGACATTTTCCCAGTCTCCATGTATACTGTATCTATGCTGACAAGGGTGTTGCAGAGTTTCTTCTGCGACACCCATTTTTTCTTTTTTTCAGACAATCGGAGCTTGAGCAGCAGCTTGCTTTCACGTTTTCCCCCTTTTTTCTTCCGGTCTCGTCACACCCGGAAGAAAACCTTCGTATCATGAAAAGCAAACTCTATTCCTCTATACACATCTTCAATCATCTTCACATTCTATTGTGAGAACAGGCTGCAGCCTCAGCTCTTGATAAAAAAAGCGCAGGTCTTTTAGGATCTGCGCTTTTCTTTTTCCTTTTTTTGTGCTGAAGCAGCAAATGCCTCTTCCTCCGGTACAGAGTAATCCCATATATATTGCTCCAGCTCTTCCTTTTTGCGGATATATATGGT
>CAMBYS010000013.1 GCA_945872165.1 uncultured Clostridia bacterium
ACCGATAGCAATCTTGGAGCCCTTAGCAGCCTTTACAGCAGTCGGGATGTCTACATACGGTACGCACAGTACCATCTCGCACCACTTGACCTTGCTTACCATCGGCTTCAGTTCTTCGATCAGAGCCTTTGCCTGGCTCGGGGTCATGTTCATCTTCCAGTTACCAGCGATAATAGTCTTGCGATATCTGCGATTCATATTGGTTTTCCCCTTCCTGAAAAATCCTTGCTATTAAAATAATTGTCTATTTCAGCGTTCCCCCTCAGGCTTGCTGAGGGAGAACGGACTGAACAAAGTGGAACTTACTTGTCCTGCAGGCAGGCAATACCCGGCAGAACCTTACCTTCCATAAACTCCAGAGAAGCGCCGCCGCCGGTGGAGATATGGGTCATCTTGTCAGCGTAGCCCAGCTGCTGTACAGCTGCTGCGGAATCGCCGCCGCCAATGATGGTGATTGCATCGGTCTTGCTCAGTGCTTCTGCCACTGCCTTGGTGCCAACTGCAAACTTTTCAAATTCAAATACGCCCATCGGACCATTCCAGATCACGGTACCTGCATCCTTCACTGCCTCGCAGTACAGCTCGACAGTCTTCGGTCCGATATCCAGACCCTGCCAGCCTTCCGGAATCTTGCCGGACTCTACCACATCAGAAGCAGCATCCGGTGCGAACTTATCGGCAATCACGGTGTCAACCGGCAGCAGCAGCTTAACGCCCTTTGCCTGTGCCTTCTCAACCATTTCCAGTGCATAGCCCTTCCAATCCTCTTCCAGCAGGGAATCACCGATGGTGCCGCCCTGTGCTGCGGAGAAGGTGTAAGCCATGCCACCGCCGATGATGATGGTATCAGCGATTTCCAGCAGGTTGTTGATAACGCCAATCTTGGAAGAAACCTTGGAGCCGCCCAGGATTGCAACCAGCGGACGCTTCGGTGCAGCCAGTGCGCCGCCGATAACCTCCAGCTCCTTCTGGATCAGGAAACCAGATACTGCCGGCAGATAAGCAGCTACGCCAGCGGTGGAAGCATGTGCACGGTGTACGGTACCGAATGCATCGGAAACGTAAACGCCGTCTTCGCCAGCCAGATCAGCCAGAGCCTTGGCAAACTCCGGATTGTTCTTGGTCTCACCGTTGTCGTAACGCAGGTTCTCCAGCAGCAGGATTTCGCCCGGCTTCAGTGCAGCAGCCTTTGCCTTTGCATCCTCGCCTACGATGTCCTTTGCCAGGATAACTTCCTTGCCCAGCAGCTCGCTCAGACGTGCAGCAACCGGTGCCATGGAAAGCTCCGGCTTCCATTCGCCCTTCGGCTTGCCCATATGGGAGCATGCAATCACTGCAGCATTCTGCTCCAGCAGATACTGGATGGTAGGCAGCGCTGCACGGATACGCTTGTCATCGGTGATGACGCCGCTTCCGTCCTTAGCCATCGGGACATTGAAGTCACAGCGCAGCAGTACCTTCTTGCCCGATACGTCGATGTCTACGACACTCTTCTTATTGTAGTCCATTGTATAACACTCCTTATTAACTGGAACAACGTACACATTGAGGTGAAAACATAAAAATTGTTACGTTTCCACTGAAAAATTATACCGTCTTATGCCGTACATTGCAAGATGCTTTTGTTAAAAAATGCGCGTTTTTCCGTTTTTTTCAGCAAAAGACCGGTATTACGGCCGCGGTGCACCGCGAAAAATGACACCCAGCGCCTGCGGACCGGTGTTCGAGGTGACCATGACGCCCAGGGGGCCCCGCTTGACAGCGGCAAATCCCGCCTCCAGCAGCTTGCGTTCCAGCGCCGCAATCTGTGCCTCCGGCACATCGCCATGGGCAATATACGCGGTCTGGTGCTCCCGATCCACGGCATCCCGCACAGCCAGTTCCACCAGCTTGTTGGCAACTGCTTTGTCACCCCTGACCTTGCACATGACATCCACGGCGCCGTTGAATACCACTGCCACAGGGCGCAGACCCAGCGCGTCGCCCACAAAGGCTGCACCGCCGGAAATACGACCGCTCTTGCGCAGGATACGCAGGTTGTAAATGCCCACATAGGCCTTCATGCCCTTGGACAGACTGGTCATCTCTGCCAGGATCTCAGCAAAGGATTTGCCTTCCTCCCGCATTTTTGCGCCGGTGACTGCTACCTTGCCATAGGTGTAGGAATAGCACAGGGAGTCAATCAGCTCGATGACCATATCCTTTCCATATTCGTCATAAAACATGTCCCGTGTGATGCAGGCAGCCTGATAGGTACCGGAACCCTTACTGTTGATGAGCACACCGATTACATGCGTACAGCCTTCTGCCTTTGCCTTTTTATACAGGTTGAGGAAGCTGTCCATGCCTACCTGGGAGGTCTGAGGAAAATCCTTGCTTTCCTCCAGCATCTTCCAGTATTCCTCCGGTGTGATGTCATAATACTCCAGATAGGTTTTGCCATCCACGGTCACACGCAGCGGCACAATGTCAATCTTCCAGCGTTCCGCCTCCGCACGGGTGATATCGGCAGCAGAATCGGTAAAAATACAGATTTTTTCGTTTTGTTTTGCCATATAATTCAAACCTCCGGAAACGGTCCTGCACTGCACAGGTCCGCAAAGTCATTTTGCCGCAGGGCTTCATATACAACAACGGCGACGCTGTTGGATAAATTCAGGCAGCGGGCTCCTTCACGCATGGGGATACGCACACAGCGTTCCGGATGTTCCGCAAGCAGCTGCTCCGGCAGCCCTTTGGTTTCCTTGCCAAACAGCAGATACGCATCCGGCGGATAGGTCACATCGGTATGCCGCTGCTGTCCTTTGCTGGTGGCATAAAAATAGGTACCGCCCGGATTTTTCTCCCAAAATTCCTCCAGTGAGTCATAATAGCGCACATCCAGCAGATGCCAGTAATCCAGTCCCGCCCGCTTGAGCTGACGGTCATTGATCTGGAACCCCAAGGGGCCCACCAGATGCAGGGTGCAGCCGGTGACCGCACAGGTACGCGCAATATTTCCGGTATTTTGTGGAATCTCCGGTTCTACCAAAACAATGCCAAGCATAGTCCTTCCCCTTTGTTGCATCAATCCGGCAGGTACAATCTTCCTCCTCTGAGGTACATTCCTTCTGCCTTGTACCTATCATATGATATTTTTCCGCCTATTTCAAGAAGGTTTTTGTCCCAGACGGTAAAAAATCTGTAATTTTCCCCCGAAACAGCTATTTTTTCCGGGGCTGAAAGGAATTTTTTCCCTCCGGGCATAAAAAAAGCCCCGCAGCGGCATGCTGCAGGGCCGGCAGTCACTCTGACTGCGAAGCTGCAAAATATTCTCTGGTGCGGGTGATATCATCGGCAATGGCCTGCCGCAGCAGCTCACTGTCTGCATACTGACGCTCCGGACGCAGGAAATGCAGCAGTTCCACCTGGATGACTTTGCCGTACAAATCGCCGTCAAAGTCCAGAATGTGCGGCTCCACACAGGGCTTATCCCCCAGACCGAAGGTAGGATGTACGCCGATATTGGTCACGGCGATATGGGTCTTGCCATCCGCGATGACCCGGGAAACATACACGCCAAAGGGAGGTGCCTGCATTTCCTCCGGCAGCTCCAAATTGACCGTGCGGAAACCCAAGGTTCGCCCTACACGCCGTCCGTGCTGTACCACACCGGCAATGGTATAGGGATGTCCCAGAAACTGTGCGGCACGCTCCATATTGCCCATGGCAAGCTGCTGGCGGATATAGGTGGAGCTGACTACGATATTGTCTATCATCACGCTTTCCACGATGTCACAGCCGATGCCCAGCCGTGCGCATTCCTCCTGCAGGCGTTCCGGTGTGCCCTGTCCGCGGTAGCCGAACCGATTGTTGCGTCCGGTGATAATCCAGCAGGCATGGAACTGTCCTACCAGCACATCATCCACAAAGGCTTTCCAGTCCATATTGCGCAGTTCTTCATTAAACCGCGCAAAAATCACTTCATCCACGCCGCCCCGTTCCCGGATTTCCGCACCTCTGCGTGCTTCCGAGGTAATCAGCGGTACGCGCCGCCCGGTGATGACGGTGTCGGGATGCACATTGAAGGTAAATACCGAAGACACCGCACCGTTTTCCTTTGCCCGCTGCACTGCCAGCTTCATCAGTGCCTGATGTCCACAGTGCACGCCGTCAAAATATCCCAGTGCAATGGCGCGTTTTGCGTCTTTCTCTATCATGATGGTTGATCCTCTTCTCTCCGGCTCTGCCTCCTGCATTACCGGAATCTTTTTTCATAAAACAGTGCCAGACCTCCCCGGTCCAGTGTATCCACACGGCCCAGCATCCAGAATGCCCCCTGATAATAGACCCGGCACAGGATTCCTGCCTGCTGGGGCATATCAGTCACATGCTCCGGTGTGATAAACGCACCGTTCAATGCCCGCTGATAGCCGTAATCATCCATGGTGACCGCCGGATACATCTGAAACAGGCTGTCTGTATTCAGCAGCAGGCTTTCGATATGGTCCGCCTCTGCCGCCGCCTGAATCTGTTCCAGCGTATGGCTCTGTTCCAATGTATATCGTCCGCTTGTGGTGCGCTGCAGGGCAGTCATCACCGCCCAGGTTCCCAGGGTCTCACCCAGATCATGTACCAATGTGCGCACGTAGGTGCCCTTGGAGCAATGGAACCGGATGGAACCGCATTGGGATGCTTCATCAAACGCCAGCAGTTCTGCGGCATGTACGGTGATCGGACGGGCCTTTCGTTCCACCTCCACGCCCTTGCGTGCCAGGTCATACAGCCGCTGTCCGTTTACCTTGACAGCGGAATACATGGGCGGCAGCTGCTGCTGTTCGCCCTGCATAGCGGAAACTGCCTGTTCCAGCTGCTGCCGGGTGACGGTTTTGTCCGAACGGGCAATTTCCGTTCCGGTGCTGTCCTGTGTGTCGGTGGCATAGCCAAGGGCAAACCCGGCAATGTAGTCCTTTGCCTGTGCCGCTGCCATATCCGCCGCCTTTGTGGCACCGCCCACAAATACCGGCAGTACACCTGTCGCCATGGGATCCAGGGTTCCGCCATGCCCGATGCGCCGTTCATGCAGAATCCCCCGCAGCTTGGCAACCACATCAAACGAGGTAAAATCCTGGGGTTTATTTACAATTAAAACGCCATTATAGCGTGATTCATGCTTCGCCACGGTACACCTTTTCTGTCGCGTCCAGCATGCGCTGAATGGCCTCGGCGGATGCACAGGGCAGGGTAGCACCTGCGGCACGCAGATGTCCGCCGCCGCCCACCTGCATGCAGATGGCAGCTGCATCCACTTCCTTTGTGGTGCGCACAGAAACCTTGGTTTCTCCGCTTTCCAGCTCGGTGAAGGTCAGACCTACCTCCACGCCTTCAATCTGGCGTGGAATGCCTGCAATGGCATCCAGATCATCCCAGTCTGCACCGGTGCGCCGGCGATCCTCCAGCCGGATGAGCGCCACGGCAACCTTGCCCTCATGGTAAAATGCCATGCTGCCAAACAGAATGCGTTCGATTTCATACCGTGCCCGGGATTTGGTTTCAAACAATGCCCGGTTGATCTCACCGCCGTCCACACCGGCATCCAGGCATTTTGCCGCCACAAGATGGGTATTGGAGGTGGTATTGGAAAATTTAAAACAGCCGGTATCGGTAGAAGCACCTACATAGATACCTCTGGCAATGTCCATATCCAACTCCACGCCCATGGCTTCTATTACTTCACAGATGATCTCCGCACAGGCGGCATAATGCCCGCCTACCAGATTCACCCTGCCAAAGCCCGGATTGGAGCCATGATGGTCAATGACCACATCCACACGTTCCGCATACTGTGCCATTTCCGACGGGAGCATGTCGGGGGCTGCGCAGTCCACTGCCACAATGCAGCCCGGCGCAAAATCCTCCGGCGGATAATACGGCTCAATATGGCTGCTATACCGGCGGGTAACCCCATGATTGGGTGCGGTATAGGCGGTTTTGCCCAGCTTGCGCAAAGCAAGGCACAGGGCACCTGCACTGCCGGTGGTATCCCCATCCGGTCGGCGATGGGTCAGAATCAGAAACCGATCCTGTCCCAGCAGGGCTTCAGCTGTACGGGAAACCGTTCCAATCACAGCTTTCCCTCCCGCTCCAGCTCATGCAGCATATCATTGATGTGTGCGCCATGGGTGATGGAATCATCCAGTGTAAACACAATCTCCGGTGCATAACGCATACGGATTCTGGACGCACATTCCCGGCGCAGATAGCCGCCGGCGGATTTCAGACCGCGCATGACATCCTTTTTCTGCTGCTCGGAACCAAAGACACTGATATATGCCTTTGCATAACGAAGGTCGCCGGTGACCTCACAGCGAGTAACCGAAACCATGGCTTCATGGACCCGGGGGTCCTTCAGCGTGCGGATTGCCTCGGACAGTGCCTTCTGGAATTCGTCGCTGATGCGTTCGCTTCTCTGAGACATAGCTTTTCCTCCTTCTTCAAATAGACAAAAGCCGCAGGCGGGCGGCGATTTTCCTTCGCACCCACCCGCGGTAATCGGATTTGCTTAATCCTTGATCTGCTCCATCACGAAGGACTCGATGATGTCGCCTTCCTTCAGATCGTTATAATTTTCAATGCCCATGCCGCATTCATAGCCTGCCGCAACTTCCTTTACGTCATCCTTGAATCGCTTCAGGGAGTTCAGATGACCCTCATGAATGACAATGCCGTCACGCACAATGCGTACCTCACAGGCACGGACAATCTTGCCGTCCTGTACATATGCGCCGGCAATGGTGCCTACGCCGGAAACCTTGAAGGTCTGGCGGATTTCCGCATGACCCACAACCACTTCCTTGAACTTCGGATCCAGCATGCCCTTCATTGCCTGCTGCATTTCCTCAATGCAGTCATAGATGACACGGTACAGACGGATTTCCACATCCTGATCGTGGGCGGAATCTGCCGCTGCACGCTCCGGACGCACATTAAAGCCGACAATAATCGCATTGGATGCAGTTGCCAGCATGACATCCGATTCATTGATGGCGCCAACTGCACCATGGATGACATTGACACGGACTTCCTCATTGCTCAGCTTGAGCAGGGATGCGCGAACGGCTTCCACAGAACCCTGTACGTCAGCCTTGATGATGATGTTCAGTTCCTTCATGTTGCCCTGCTGGATGGTATCAAACAGATTCTCCAGGGTAACCTTCTGCATGGCCTTGTTGCGCTCTTCCTTCTCCTGCTCCTTGCGCTGTTCTACCAGCTCACGTGCCATGCGTTCGTTGTCAACGGCATAGAAGATGTCACCGGCATCCGGTACTTCGCCCAGACCGATGATCTCAACCGGCACAGACGGACCAGCCTGCTCCAGCTTGCGTCCGCGCTCGTCGGTCATGACACGGACACGGCCAACTGCCTTGCCTGCAATGACGGTCTCACCGGTATGCAGCGTACCATTCTGTACCAGCACGGTTGCCACCGGACCACGGCCACGGTCCAGCTTGGCTTCAATGACAGTACCCTTTGCCTGACGGTTCGGGTTTGCCCGCAGCTCCTGCATGTCTGCGGTCAGCAGTACCATTTCCAGCAGATTTTCAATGCCGATACCCTGCTTTGCAGAGATCTTGCAGACGATGGTTTCACCGCCCCATTCCTCCGGTACCAGCTCGTACTCGGTCAGCTGCTGCAGTACACGATCCGGATCGGCATTTTCCTTATCAATCTTGTTCACCGCAACGATAATCGGAATCTCCGCTGCCTTCGCATGGTTGATTGCCTCGATGGTCTGCGGCATAATGCCGTCATCTGCTGCAACAACCAGAATCGCAATATCAGTAACCTGTGCGCCACGGGCACGCATGGACGTAAATGCTGCATGACCCGGAGTATCCAGGAAGGTGATCGGACGTCCGTCTACCTTGACACGGTATGCACCGATATGCTGGGTAATGCCGCCTGCTTCACCTGCCGCTACATCGGTCTTACGGATGCAGTCCAGCAGAGAGGTCTTGCCGTGGTCAACGTGACCCATGACAACGATAACCGGGCTTCTCGGCTCCAGGTTTTCTTCCTTGTCCTCGCTCTCGTCAAACAGCTTTTCCTCGATGGTGACAAAGACTTCCTTCTCAACCTTTGCACCCATTTCCTCTGCTACAATGGCAGCGGTATCAAAGTCAATGGTCTGGGAGATATTTGCCATAACACCCAGCTTGAGCAGTTCCTTGATGACATCGGCAGCGGTGCGCTTCAGGCGGGATGCCAGCTCACCCACATTGATTTCATCTGGGATCATAACCTTCAGCTGTACCTTCTTGATCTGCTGCTGCTGGCGCTGCAGACGCTTGAACTTCTCCTGCTCCTCCTGACGGCGCTTATTGGAGAACGGCTTGCGGGTATCTGCCTTACGGGTGATCTTCTGCTTGCCCTGCTTCATGCGGTCCGCCTTCTGAGGCACCAGTGCATCAATGCGGTCATCATAGCGATCCAGATTCACATTGCCGCCGCCACGGGTGTCAACACGATGGATCTGCTTGCCCTTGGGCTTGTTCTCCTCGGTCATGACGGAAGAAGAACCCTCTGCCTCAACAGCACCCTGCGGGCGCAGGATCTGGCGCTGCTCATGGGGCTTTGCCGGCTGACGCTTCTTCTTGCGGTCGTTATTGCGACTGCCCTGCTTCTGCTCTGCCGGTGCAGCCTTTTCCTCCGGCTTTTCTGCCTTTTTCGGCTCCTGTTTTCTGGTTTCCTTCTTTGCCTCCGGCTTGACGGCATCCTTCTTGCCTTCCTGTCTGGCAGCCTTCTTCACCGGCTGCTGGCGGACAACCTGGGTTGTCGGCGCCTTGCGTTCTGCTGCCTGCTGGCTCAGAACCTCTTCCATATTTTCAACCGGATGCTTCTTTGTCATATAATCAAAGATCAGATTCAGCTCCTCCGTCTCCAGAACCTGCATATGGTTCTTCGGTGCGGTGAAGTATTCTGTCATCACATCGGTGATATCCTTTGTATTCACGCCAAAATCCTTGGCTACTTCATGTACACGGTATTTATTCTCAATACTCATGCGCGTTCACCTCCACGTTTCGCATAGGTTGACTGTTTCCTGCCGCCGGAGGACTGGTTCCGTGCGGACTTTTTCTGCGGCTTCTTTGTGCCGCGGCGCGATAAAATACGTGCCTTTTTCTGCTCCAGCTGCTGTGCCAGCGGTGTATACTGCGGATCCGCTCCGGCTGCCTTTGCGGCAGCGGCAGCAGCAAAGCCAATATCGGTGATGCAGCAGATTGCCGTGGGCTTGCGGCCCAGTGCCCAGCCAAGTTCCTGTGCACTGTCCTCCAGCCGAAGGACCGGCACCCCCTTTTCCTGTTCATGCCGCCGGGCACGGCGGGTAATATTGGCTCCCGCATCCCCTGCCAGCACAAGCAGTCTTGCTTCTCCGGCAGATACGCTGTCTGCTACGGCATCATCCCCGCTTACCAGCTTGCCTGCCCGGAAGCACAGACCCAGCAGACTCAAAATCTCATGCATCGCCATGCTCCATCTGGGCACACAGCTGATCGTATACCTCATCCGGTACCTGACACTGGAATGCATTTCCCAGTGCATTTTTCTTTCTCGCCTTTGCAAGGCAGGCAGGATCCGGGCAGAGATACGCTCCGCGTCCGGGATTCTTACCGCGGAAATCCAGTCCGATTTCCCCTTCCGGTGAACGTACCACGCGGATCAGCTCCCGCTTTGGTTTCATTTCCCGGCAGCCGACACACTGGCGCATCGGAATTTTCTTTTTCTGCACCGTGCCGTACCTCCTTAAACCTCTTCGTCAGCAATCAGGTCGTCATCTGCTTCCGCAGCCTGCTGCCTGGCAGCACTTTCCGAACCGATATCAATCTTGCAGCCGGTCAGCTTGGCAGCAAGGCGTGCGTTCTGACCTTCCTTGCCGATTGCCAGAGACAGCTGGTCATCCGGTACGGTAACACGGCAGCTCTTGCCATCCGGCAGCATCACTGCACTGATGACATCCGCCGGGCTCAGTGCCTCGGAAACGAAGGTTGCTGTATCCTCGGAATACTTGATAATGTCAATCTTTTCGCCGGACAGCTCACTGACAATGCTGCCCACACGGGAACCGCGGGGACCAACACAGGCGCCGATCGGGTCAACCTTTTCGTCATGGGTCATCACCGCAATCTTGGTGCGGTTGCCTGCCTCACGGGCAATGGACTTGATTTCCACAATACCGTCGTGGATTTCCGGTACTTCCAGCTCAAACAGACGCTTGACCAGTCCCGGATGGGTGCGGGAGATCAGTACCTGGGGACCATGGGTACCCTTGCGTACTTCTACCACAAATACCTTGATGCGCTGGCCTTCGGTCAGGTTCTCGCCCGGTACCTGCTCATTTCTGGACAGGACAGCCTCCGTCTTTTCACCGTCGCTGACCATTTCCAGAATGATGTTCTCCGTGCGCGG
This sequence comes from uncultured Clostridia bacterium, assembly GCA_945872165.1. Classification (GTDB taxonomy): domain Bacteria; phylum Bacillota; class Clostridia; order Oscillospirales; family Butyricicoccaceae; genus Butyricicoccus_A. Next base: position 10,447 of record CAMBYS010000013.1, read on the forward strand.
ATCAATGCGGCTGACCACTGCACTGAGGATTTCATGCTCACGGGAGCTGTATTCGTTATATACCATGCCGCGCTCAGATTCACGGATGCCCTGAATGATCACCTGCTTGGCAGCCTGTGCAGCAATGCGGCCAAATTTCTTGGTTTCCACATCCACACGCACATAATCACCCAGAGAGACACGGGGGCTGATGAGCTTGGCATCGGACAGGGAGATTTCGGTCAGCGGATCCTCCGCTTCATCCACAACCTCCTTGGAAACATACATATGGATGGTGCGCTCCTCCATATCCGGTTCAACGTAAACATTGTCACACTTCAGACCGTCGTTGTCCTTTTTGTATGCGGTGAGCAATGCCTGACAAACACGGTCCAGCATATAATCAACCGGAATGCCCTTTTCTTTTTCCAGCTGTTCCAGCGCTGCAAAAAATTCTGCGTTCATGTTTTTGATATTCACTCCTTATTGTGTGCGGTATGGCCAGGTGCCATACCTGAATGCGTCATCCTCTGATGTTAAATCGTGACAGACAGGCGTACTGCTGCGATATCCTTGGGTTCATATACGGTAACGGCACCGTTTTCCTCCAGCGTCACATAGCCCCCATCATAGCCCCTGAGGATGCCGGTGACCAGCTTGCTGCCGTTTACCGGACGATAGAATTTTACCTCTACCTCACTGCCCATGAAGGCGGCAAAATGCTCCGGACGCTTGAGCCTGCGGCTCAGTCCTGCGGAAGAAACGCAAAGAGTATACGGCGGCAGTGATGCAAATTCCTTTTCGTCCAGATACGGATCCACGTAACGGGACAGCTTCTCGCAGTCATCAATATCCGTATGTCCTGCGCGGTCAATGGTGATGGTCAGCATATACTGTCCGCCTTCCTTTTCAAAGGTGACATCCCAAAGGCTGACACCCATTTCGGTTGCAAACGGTTCACTGATTTCCCAGACACGCTTACAAACTTCTTTTGCTGTCATGTTTACCTCCCTGTCAATCCGGAAAGCAGACCGCAGTTGGTTCCTGCTGCCGCTTCCACAGCAATAAGAAAGAGTGGGTTACCCCACTCTCCTCGGATCGAAATTCTTACACTAACAATATATATTATAACACGTTGGAATGGTATATGCAAGTAAAACTTTCCCATTCCCGAAAGTTCCTGTACTCATCCCCGGCGCAGCAGCTTGTTGACCGACATCAGAATCTCCCGCGCATTAATGAAAAGCAGCAGCAGGAACAATGCCGGTACAAAAATATACCACAACGGCAGCTGCAGCGTCATAATCATAGCCTGTGCGAACAGGATGACAATGCTGCATACAGTCTTTTGGATGTTCCAACGGATTTTCAGATACCGCTGGGTGTTGAACGCACGGATGAGGAACAGTACCAGATAGCTGATAAAGGTAGCAATACCTGCACCCATTGCACCGTAGAACGGGCTGATTTTGCCCATGGTGGGAATCAGGATACAGTTCAGTGTGATGTTCACAAGGGCACAGGTCATGGTGGTCACCATGGAATTTTTACTGCGCAGCTTGAGCATATAGACACTTGCCAGGAAGGTGGACAGCAGTCCGAAGGTGGTTGCCAGGGTCAGAATCGGAATAAACTGCCAGGAAATAAAGAAATCCTTGCCTACCATAAAGGTCATCACAAATTTGGATATCATAATCAGACCGGAGCTGCCAATAAAGGCAATGGAGGAATAGGCGCCCAGCACCTTGCTGAAAAAGTCCACCTGCTCCTTGGGATCACTTTCCTTCACAGCGGAAATCTGCCATGCATCCGCAAACAGATTTGCCACAATCAGCAGAATGTTGGGGATTTTATTCGCCGCAGCATACAGGCCGTTTGCCTCGGTGCTGATGAAGAAAATAATCAGATACCGGTCAGACATATTGATGATCCACTGGCATACCGTCTGGGGCACCAGGGGCAGGGCATATTTCCGCATACGACGGGACAATCCCCGGTCCATGCGGCGGCTGAAGGGCGGCAGCAGATAACGGTGTTCCTTTGCCAGCACAAACATCAGCAGACCCAGCACCAGGTCGGAAATAATGTTGGCCATGAGATAGCCCATGACACGGAAATGGGGCAGCAGCAGAATGTTCAGAATGACATTGAGGAAGGTATTTCCGATGCCATTTGCCGCATACATTTTGTTATAGCCCATGCTGAGGGCAAACTGGATGCACAGGGTGCGCAGGCTGGAGGCCAGCACAAACGCCAGTACCGCAATGGTATAGCCTGCCATAAAGTCCATGAAGTACCGCAGCACCGGAGACACCACGGCAAGGCAGGCAAAGCCGATCAGTATCGTATACAGACCGCTGCTGAACACGCTTTTACGGTCCACATTGTTTTCCAGACCGAACCGGATGACCGCATTGTTGATGCCAACCGAGGCAATGGGAATCATCAGCTGACCTACATTAATCAGGGCATCCACGGTACCATATTCACCTGTGCTCAGGATGTTGGTATAAAACGGCAGCATCAGGAACACAAGCACCTTGGAGGAAAAAGTGCCGATGGCAAAAATAATGGTGTTGCCCATCAGCTTTTTATATCTGTTTTGCGCCATAATTTCCTTCCTTACTTTCAAAGATTCGTAATGTAACGATTATAGCACCGGGAAAAATGTGTTGCAAGACATATCCATACCAAAAAGAAAGGAAATTGATGCAGCAACACAAACAATATGCTGATTTTCCCGGAAACAGGAAAAGGGATTGTTCCGATAGCATGCGCTCGAAACAATCCCCTTTAGGTCATGAATAAAAATTCAATTATACCAGCTCGATAATAGCCATTTCAGCAGCATCACCGCGGCGCGGGCCGATCTTTACGATGCGGGTGTAGCCGCCGTTGCGGTCAGCATACTTCTCAGCCAGCTCGCCGAATACCTTAGCTTCAACTTCCTTCTTGGTGATGAAAGCTGCTGCCTGGCGGCGGGTAGCGAGGGTGTTCTTCTTACCGAGTGTGATCATCTTCTCTGCGAGAGGACGAACTTCTCTGGCTCTTGCAACGGTGGTCTCAATTCTGCCGTTTTCCAGCAGGTAGGTTACCATTGCTCTGAGCATTGCCATTCTATGGTCAGTGGTTCTGCCGAGTTTACGGTTTCCAGCCATGAGAAAATACCTCCTTTGGTACAGGTCTATCTATTCCTTGCGGCCTCCCCGGTGAAGGTCACCGGGGTCCGCGGATGTTGGTTGGGTTTAACTTAATCTTCGCTCTTTGCCAGGGACAGGCCCATTGCATCCAGCTTGAAGATAACTTCCTCCAGCGACTTCTTGCCCAGGTTACGAACCTTCATCATGTCGTCTTCGGAGGTGTTGATCAGGTCTTCTACTGTGTTGATACCGGCGCGCTTGAGGCAGTTGAAGGAACGAACCGACAGATCCAGCTCTTCAATGGTCATCTCAAGAACCTTATCATGCTGTGTTTCAGCCTTCTCAACCACAGTGGAATGGGAACCGATTTCCTCAGAGAGGTCAACAAACAGAGACAGATGGTCTGTCAGAACCTTTGCGCCCAGGGATACTGCATCCTTTGCAGTGATGGTGCGGTCAGTCCAGACCTCCAGGGTCAGCTTGTCGTAATCGGTCATATTGCCGACACGAGTGTTTTCAACTGTGTAATTTACCTTATAGACAGGCGTGTAAATCGAGTCAACCGGAATTACACCGATTGCAGTCTGATACTGCTTGTTGCGCTCTGCGGAAACATAGCCGCGGCCGTTGGTCAGGGTAATTTCCATGGACAGACGCGCGTCGCTCATCAGAGTTGCAATATGCAGCTCCGGATTCAGGATCTCCACTTCACCATCGGTGTGGATATCACCGGCAGTAACCGTGCCTTCACCACTTGCTTCAATGTATACGGTCTTAGGGCCGTCACAGTAAAGCTTGGCAATGATGCCCTTGACATTGAGCACGATTTCCGTAACATCTTCCTTCACACCCGGAATGGTAGAGAACTCATGCTGTACACCGGCGATCTTGATGCTGCTTGCAGCTGTGCCCGGCAGGGACGACAGCAGGATGCGGCGAAGGGAGTTTCCAAGCGTGGTTCCATATCCGCGTTCCAGCGGCTCTACAACAAACTTGCCGTAGGAACCATCTTCTGCAAGGTTTTCGCAGTCTATACGGGGCTTTTCAATTTCGATCATTTAAATGATACCCTCCTTATCAGTCGGCGAAATAATAAAACAAACAAATGAGGGCAAATCTTACTTGGAGTACAACTCGACGATGAGGTGCTCAGCAACTTCGTAGTCGATGTCATCGCGCTGCGGCATTGCGATTACCTTGCCTTCAAAGCTGTCCTTTTCCTTCTCCAGCCACTTCGGGCAGGAAGTAGCGCCCAGCTCTTCAACCAGAGCCTTGAACTTTGCGCTGGAACGGGACTTTTCGCAAACTGCTACAACATCGCCCGGCTTTACGCGGTAGGAAGCGATGTCTACCTTCTGACCATTTACGGTGAAATGGCCATGAGAGGTCAGCTGACGAGCCTCACGGCGGGTCTTAGCGAAGCCCAGGCGGAATACAACGTTGTCCAGACGGGTTTCCAGCAGCATCAGCAGGTTTTCACCAGCCTTGCCGTCCATCTTTTCAGCCTTTTCGTAGTATCTTCTAAACTGCTTCTCCAGAACGCCATAAATAAACTTAACCTTCTGCTTTTCATTCAGCTGGGTAGCATATTCAGACTGCTTTCTTCTGGACTGCTTCGGGGTTCTCTTGGTCTCCTTGGAAACGCCCAGAACTGCCGGAGAAATACCCAGAGTCTTGCAGCGCTTCAGGATCGGCTGTGTGTTCTTAGCCATAGGTCTGTATCCTCCTTATTAAACTCTTCTTCTCTTCGGCGGACGGCAGCCATTGTGCGGGATGGGGGTAACATCCTTAATCATGGTTACTTCCAGACCGGTTGCCTGCAGTGCGCGGATAGCAGCCTCACGGCCGGAACCCGGGCCCTTTACGTAGACTTCAACAGTCTTCAGGCCATGCTCCATTGCAGCCTTGGCAGCGGTCTCAGCAGCAGTCTGTGCAGCGAACGGAGTGGACTTACGGGAACCACGGAAGCCCATTTCGCCAGCGGATGCCCAGGAAATTGCATTGCCGTTCAGGTCGCTGATGGTTACGATGGTATTGTTAAAGGAGGAACGGATATGAGCCGCACCCTTTTCGATGTTCTTGCTTACGCGGCGCTTACGAGAAACGGCGCCCTTCTTCTGTGCCTTAGCCATTTTTCAGTACGCCTCCTTACTTCTTCTTGTTCGCAATGGTCTTCTTCGGGCCCTTGCGAGTACGAGCGTTGGTCTTGGTACGCTGGCCGCGAACCGGCAGGCCTCTTCTGTGGCGGGTGCCACGATAAGAGCCGATTTCTACCAGGCGCTTGATGTTCAGCGCAACTTCACGGCGCAGGTCGCCCTCTACAGTATAATCATGGATTACCTCACGCAGCTTGATTTCCTCTGCTTCGGTCAGATCCTTAACACGGGTATCCGGGTTGATACCAGCTTTATTCAAAATCTCATTGGACAGCTTCCGGCCGATGCCGTAGACGTAGGTCAGGCCAATTTCTACGCGCTTTTCTCTCGGAAGGTCTACACCGGCAATTCTTGCCATTTACTAACGCACCTCCTGTGTGGTTGACTGGGAATTAGCCCTGCTTCTGCTTGTGCTTCGGGTTCGTGCAGATTACCATGACACGACCCTTGCGACGAATGATCTTGCACTTCTCGCAAATCGGTTTTACAGACGGTCTTACTTTCATTGAAATAACCTCCATAGTAAGGTTGTGTCGAACCCGGAAAAGGTCTGTGTTCTTTCTCCGGGGGTGTGAATCTGGATTACTTAGATCTCCAGGTGATTCTGCCCTTGGTCAGGTCATAGGGGGAAACCTGTACCGTTACTTTATCGCCGGGCAGGATGCGGATATAATTCATTCTAAGCTTACCGGAGATGTGAGCCTGAATGACCGGCTTCGCCGGATTGTTCAGTTCTACCTTAAAGGTAGCGTTTGGCAGCGCCTCTATGACGGTACCTTCCAGTTCAATCAAGTCCTCTTTTGGCATCTTAATTTTCCTCCATTTGTCAGAAAGTCTACGGCCCTGCATGTATTGGGCCCCCGCCTCATGGTCGGACGCAGCATCGTCCTTCCGCAGCCGCAGCGGGTTTGTTTCAAATCATGTGGGTTTGCAATCCCGTCCTCACCAGTTTTCTCCGTCCTCAGGGAGTGTCAGGATCACCGGATCTCCCTCGGTGATGGCAACGGAATTCTCATAGTGTGCAGAAAGTTTTCCGTCCTTTGTCTTGACGGTCCAGCCGTCAGACATAACGTTGACCTCGTACACACCTACATTAACCATAGGCTCAATGGCTAAGGTCATTCCCGGCTGAAGCCGCACGCCGTGTCCTGGCCGTCCGAAGTTCGGTACCTCCGGATCTTCGTGCAGATTAGCACCTACGCCATGGCCGACAAAGTCACGCACCAGAGAAAAGCCCTGGGCCTCGACATAGGTCTGGATGGCATGGGAAATGTCTGATATACGATTACCCTTACGGGCAAACTTGATGCCCTCATAGAAACTCTGTCGGGTCACTTCGATGAGCCGTCTTGCCTCTTCCGACACCTCTCCGCAGGGGATGGTGCAGGCACAGTCGCCGTGGAAGCCGTTGATATAGGCACCAACGTCCACCTTGACAATATCTCCCTCATGAATGACACGGGAACGCGAGGGGATGCCATGGATGACTTCATCGTTGATCGAAACACAGGCGCTTCCCGGGAACCCCCCATAACCGAGGAAAGACGGTTTTGCTCCCGCCTTCTCAATGGTTCTCCGTACGATTTTATCGATTTCACCTGTGGTGACCCCTGGCCGGACAGCACGAGCCGCAGCGGCGCGTGCCGCTGCGGTGATTCGTCCTGCCTGACGCATTAATTCCAATTCTTGTTTGGATTTAAGTCTGATCATCTCGTTTAAATCCCCAGTGCTTCACATGCCAGACGCTTGGTCTTTTCGAAATCGTTGTCAATTTCGATGCTCTTCAGCTTGCCAAGGCCTGCGTAAAAGCCCTTCACCGGCTCAGTCTGCTCATGGTAGGTCTGCAGACGTGCCAGTACGGTTTCCGGCGCGTCATCCTTACGGATTACGAGCTTGTCGCCGCAGCTGTCGCAGATCCCTTCCTGCTTCGGAGCCATGGTTTCGCTGTTGACATTGTAGGTTGCACCGCAGGACAGGCATACGCGTCTGCCGCCCATGCGCTTAACAATCGTCTCGTCCGGAATTTCCAGAGAGAGTGCGCAGTCCATCGGAACTACCTTTTCCAGTGCCTCAGCCTGAGGAATGTTGCGCGGGAAGCCGTCCAGAATGCAGCCGTTTGCGCAGTCGTCCTGTGCAAGGCGGTCCTTAATCAGGCCAATGACAACCTCGTCCGGAACGAGATCGCCGGCATCCATGTACTTCTTTGCGCTCAGACCCAGTTCGGTCTGATTCTTAATCGCCTCACGGAGCATATTGCCGGTGGATACAGACGGAATACCCATCTTTTCGATGAGGTATGCTGCCAGTGTACCCTTACCGGCGCCCGGAGCGCCAAGTAAAACGAGTTTCATTTTTTTCGATCTCCTCTATTATAACCGCTGATTCCAGGAATTGCAATCTACTTTTTCACTAAATTTTATTCGAGGAATCCCTTATAATTTCTCATCATGAGCTGGCTTTCCAGCTGACGAACGGTTTCCAGTGCTACGCCGACAACGATCAGTACCGAAGTACCGCCCAGAGCAATGCTGCTCATGCTGCTGTTCAGCGCACCGACAATCAGCGGAACACCGGCAACGATGCTCAGGAAGATCGCTCCCAGGAAGGTTACCTTGCCAAGTGCCTTGGTGATGAAGTCGGATGTGGGACGACCCGGACGGAAGCCCGGAATGAATCCGCCGTTCTTCTTCAGGTTGTTCGCAATTTCAACCGGGTTGAACTGGATTGCCGCGTAGAAGTAGCTGAACATGAAGATCAGCAGTACATACAGAATAATGTAGAACGCGTTATCCGGGGAGAACAGCTTGAAGATAAAGCTTGCAATGCCGCCTTCCTTCGGGGTAACCATCATTTCGATGGTAGCCGGCAGCGACATGATGGAAGCTGCGAAGATGATCGGCATAACGCCGGAGGCATTGACCTTGATCGGCAGATGTGTCGACTGACCGCCGTACATCTTGCGGCCAACCACACGCTTTGCGTACTGAATCGGGATCTTTCTCTCGGCGTCGGAAATGAAAACGACAAATACGACGATTGCCAGAGAGATGACAACAACCAGTGCAGCTACAAAGTAGCTTACGCCGCCGTTGCGGATCATCTCGATCAGAGTGGAAACCATCGACGGACCTCTGGAGACGATGCCGGCAAACAGCAGGATGCTGATGCCGTTGCCCACACCGTTCTTGGTGATCAGCTCACCCATGTACATGATGAGGGCAGTGCCTGCGGTAAAGGTCAGAACGATGATGCATCCATGCCAGAAGTCGGTCTCGGCAATGAGATTGTTGCTTCTGAGCAGGATGTAGTAGGAATAGCCCTGGAGAAGACCCAGCGCAACACCCAGGTAACGGGTGATGGCTGAAATCTTCTTCTGGCCTGCTTCGCCTTCCTCACGAACCATGCGCTCCAGTGCCGGAATGGCAACTGTCAGCAGCTGGATGATGATGGAAGCGTTAATATACGGAGTGACCGACATTGCGAAGATTGTCGCACGGGACAGGCCGCCGCCGGAGAATACGTTCATCAGGCCCAGAGCGGTGCCGGAGAGCGAATCAAAATAGGTGGACAGCTGTGCAATGTCAATATAAGGTACAGGAATAGAGGAGCCTAACCGGAACAGGAGAATGATAAAAGCGGTATAAATCAGCTTTTTTCTCAGTTCCGGAACATGCCAAGCGGCTTTTAAGGTCTCAATCACCTTATACCACCTCGGCCTTTCCTCCTGCTGCCTCGATTTTTTCCTTAGCGGAAGCAGAGAAAGCAGCTGCCTGTACGGTCAGCTTCTTGGTGATCTCGCCGTTGCCCAGAACCTTGACACCATCCAGTGTCTTCTTTACCAGACCTGCTGCAACCAGATCAGCGACAGTGACAACTGCACCGTCTTCAAATCTGTTGAGATCAGATACATTTACGACAGCATTCTCGGTGCCGAAAATGTTGTGGAAACCGCGCTTCGGCAGACGACGAGCCAGCGGCATCTGGCCGCCTTCAAAGCCCGGACGTACGCCGCCGCCGGAACGAGCCCACTGGCCCTTGTGTCCGCGGCCTGCGGTCTTGCCGTTGCCGGAACCGGCGCCACGGCCCTTACGGTATGCAGGCTGAGTAGAACCTTCAGCCGGCTTCAGATCCTGTAACTTCATGTTCTACACCTCCTTATGCGTTAGCCTCAACGCGGACCAGGTAGCTGATCTGAGCGATCTTGCCACGGGTCTGTGCATTGTCAGGCTGAATGGTTACGTCGTTAATAGTCTTGAGACCCAAGGAATGAGCGGTGGCAATGTGCTTCTTGTTTCTGCCTGCCAGGCTCTTAACCAGGGTAATCTTCAGGTTTTCCATTGAAACTACCCCTCCTATTACAGTTCTTCAGCAGACTTGCCGCGAGCTGCAGCAACCTGCTCTGCGGTGCGCAGGCTCTTCAGACCCTCAACCGTTGCGTTAACAACGTTCTGCGGGTTGCGGGAGCGCAGGCACTTGGTACGGATGTCCTTGATACCAGCAACTTCAACTACGGCACGTACTGCACCGCCAGCGATAACACCAGTACCAGGAGCAGCCGGCTTCAGGAGGACACGGCCAGCGCCGAACTCGCCGATTACCTCGTGCGGGATGGAGCTGCCCTTCAGGCTGATCGTAACCAGGTTCTTCTTTGCGTCCTCGATTGCCTTACGGATTGCATCCGGAACTTCGGCAGCCTTACCCTGGCCTACGCCGATGGTTCCCTTCATGTCACCGATCACAACCAGTGCAGAGAACTTCATGACACGACCGCCCTTAACGGTCTTCGATACTCGATTTAATGCGACAACTCTTTCTTCGTATTCCGGAGCGCCGCGATCATACTTTCCAGCCATTTGCTTACCTCCTTCCGATTAAAACTTCAGGCCGCCCTCGCGGGCACCTTCTGCGAGTTCCTTGACACGGCCATGGTATACATAACCGCCGCGGTCAAATACGACAGCTTCAATACCCTTAGCCTTTGCACGCTCAGCAATCAGATTGCCGACCTTGCGTGCAGCTTCCTTGTTGCCGCCGTACTCGGTGAAGTCCTTCTCGGTGGTGGATGCAGCTGCAAGTGTTACGCCCTGAACATCATCAATGATCTGAGCGAAAATGTTCTTGGAGCTTCTGAATACGTTGAGACGCGGGCGCTGAGCAGTACCGGAAACTGCGCCGCGTACTCTCTTATGGCGTCTGAGACGCTGCTTGTTAGAGTCTTTCTTTGAAACCATTTAGGCACACCTTCCTTTACTTCTTCTTCGCGCCGGTCTTGCCTTCCTTGCGGCGGATAACTTCGTCAGCGTACTTGATGCCCTTGCCCTTGTACGGCTCCGGCGGTCTCTTCTCGCGGACTTCTGCTGCAAACTGGCCGACCTTCTGCTTGTCCGGACCGGAGATGACAATCTTGTTGGTGCCTTCGACATCAATCTTGATATCATCAGTCTCCTCAACGATAACCGGATGGGAGTAACCCAGGTTCATGGTCAGGGTCTTGCCCTGCTTCTGAACACGGTAACCGACACCGTTTACTTCCAGAACCTTCTTGTAGCCCTCGGTAACGCCGATGATCATGTTGTTGATCAGGGTACGGGACAGGCCGTGCAGGGAACGGTTCTGCTTCTCGTCGTTCGGACGGGTTACGGTGATGGTGTTGCCTTCCATAGCAACGTTCATTGCCGGATGGATATCACGGGTCAGGGTGCCGTTCTTGCCCTTTACGGTGATGGTGTTGCCGTCGAGCTTTACCTCAACGCCTTCCGGTACTGTAATCGGCATTCTACCAATTCTAGACATTCTCAGTACCTCCTTACCATACGAATGCAAGGACTTCGCCGCCGACATTCAGCTCACGAGCCTTCTTGTCAGTCATGACGCCCTTAGACGTGGAAATGATGGCAATACCCAGGCCGCGCAGTACCTGCGGCAGCTCCTGAGCACCTGCGTATACACGCAGACCCGGCTTGGAAACGCGCTTCAGGCCGGTGATTGCCTTCTCGTTGTTGTTGTACTTCAGGGTGATGTGGATGGTGCCCTGGCCGCCTTCGATTACCTTGAAATCCTTGATGTAGCCTTCGTCCAGAAGAATCTGTGCAATAGCCTTCTTCATGCCGGAAGCCGGGACATCAACAGTAGCATGGCGTGCAGTGCCCGCATTTCTGATGCGGGTGAGCATATCCGCAATCGGATCTGTGATCTGCATTACTTTGTCCTCCTTACAGAAGTTAGAGAGTGATTCTCTCCACTTTTCCGGGCTGAACCAGATGTTATTTCTCAGCCACGGACGGTTTACAGAAATGATATAGAGAAACAGTTAACGTGAGACCCGGAGATCTCCGTTAGCTGTTTTCCACGAATAATAATTACCAGGATGCCTTCTTTACGCCCGGGATCTGGCCCTTGTAAGCCAGCTCACGGAAGCAGATACGGCAGATACCATAGTTGCGCAGGTAAGCGTGCGGACGGCCGCAGATCTTGCAGCGGTTGTATGCACGAGTAGAGAACTTCGGCTTTGCCTGCTGCTTCAGAATCATAGACTTTCTAGCCATTTTCTACTCCTCCTTACTTTGCGAACGGAGCGCCCAGAGCAGACAGCAGCTCACGAGCTTCTTCGTCAGTCTTTGCAGTGGTTACGATAGCGATATCCATGCCACGGATCTTGTCGATCTTGTCGTACTCGATTTCCGGGAAGATCAGCTGTTCCTTCAGACCGATTGCATAGTTGCCACGGCCGTCGAAGGAGTTCGGGTTGATGCCACGGAAGTCACGTACACGCGGGAGAGCGATGTTGAAGAAACGATCCAGGAACTCCCACATACGGTCGCCGCGCAGGGTGACACGAACGCCTACCGGCATGCCCTCACGCAGACGGAAGTTTGCGATGGACTTCTTTGCGTGGGTTACAACGGCCTTCTGGCCGGAGATTGCAGTGATATCACGTACAACTGCATCGAGTACCTTCGAGTTGCCGTTAGCTTCTGCACCGCAGCCGACGTTGATAACGATCTTGTCGAGCTTCGGGATCTGCATAACACTCTTGTACTCAAACTTCTTCATCAGAGCAGGAGCAACCTCTGCCTGATATTTATCCTTTAATACTGGCATTTGTTACATCCTCCCTCTTAGTATACTTCGCCGCAGTGCTTGCACACACGAACCTTGGAGCCATCCTCCAGGAACTTGTGAGCCGGACGGGTCGGCTTGCCGCACTTCGGGCAGACAGCCATTACCTTGCAGGCACGGATTGCGCCTTCGCGCTTTACGATGCCGCCGGACTCGCCCTGACGGCGGGGCTTAACGTGGGTGGTCAGCATGTTTACGCCCTCGATGACAACCTGTGCCTTCTTCGGGGAAACAGAAATGATCGTACCCTTCTTGCCCTTTTCCTTACCGGAAAGAACGACTGCGGTGTCGCCCTTCTTTACATGCAGAGTATTCATCAGTGGACGACCTCCTTACAGTACTTCCGGAGCCAGAGACAGGATCTTCATGAAGTCCTTGTCACGCAGCTCTCTTGCCACAGGCCCAAAGATACGGGTACCCTGCGGGTTCTTGTCTTCACGAATGATAACAGCTGCATTTTCGTCGAAACGGATGTAGCTGCCGTCTGCACGGCGTACGCCCTTGCGGGAACGAACGATAACGGCCTTGACAACCTGGCCCTTCTTTACGCCGCCGCCCGGTGTGCACTTGCGTACCGAGCATACAATAATATCACCGATGTTGCCATACTTACGTGCGGAGCCGCCCAGAACACGGATGCACTTCAGTTCCTTGGCACCGCTGTTGTCAGCAGCACGGAGAAATGTTTCCTGCTGAATCATGTGCGTTCCTCCTTACTTAGCCTTTTCGATGATCTCTACAAGTCTCCAGCGCTTGTCCTTGGACAGCGGGCGGGTCTCCATAACCTCAACGGTATCGCCTACGCGGCACTCGTTGTTCTCGTCATGAGCCTTCAGCTTGTAGGTTCTCTTGATGATCTTCTTATAAAGCGGATGCTGTACGCTGTCCGCGATTGCAACGACAATCGTCTTGTCCATCTTGTCAGAAACGACCTTGCCGACTCTTGTCTTGCGGAAAGTTCTATCAGCCATTTGTAGTTACCTCCCTGTTACGCCTTTTCCGCCAGCTGATGCTCACGGAGAATAGTGTTGACTCTGGCAATATCGCGCTTAACCTCGGAAATTCTTGTCGGATTATCGAGCTGGTTGGTTGCATTCTGCAGACGCAGGTTGAAGAGGTCCTTCTTCAGCTCGGTGAGCTTAACTTCCAGCTCTTCTACGCTCAGTTCTCTGATCTCTTTAGCCTTCATTATTCTTCACCAGCCTTCTCTTCACGCTTGACGAACTTTGTCTTCAGCGGCAGCTTGTGGGATGCCAGACGCAGTGCCTCACGAGCTACTTCTTCGGATACGCCTGCGATTTCAAACATGACACGGCCCGGCTTAACTACTGCTACCCAGTACTCCGGAGCGCCCTTACCGGAACCCATTCGAGTACCAAGCGGCTTCTTGGAAACCGGCTTGTCCGGGAAAATCTTGATCCAGACCTGACCGCCACGCTTGGTGTAACGGGTCATAGCAACACGGGCTGCTTCGATCTGGTTGGAAGTGATCCATGCCGGCTCAGTTGCCTGCAGGCCAAACTGGCCATTGGATACGGTATTGCCGCGAAGAGCCTTGCCCTTCATACGGCCTCTGTGTACACGGCGGTACTTTACTCTCTTCGGGAGAAGCATTAACGGTTGCCTCCTTCCTGTCTGTCCTGTCTCTGACGACGGTAGCCGCCGCCACGACGATCACGGCGATCACGACGGTCGCGGCGGTCACGACGGTCGAATGCCGGCTTCGGAGCTTCGATGTTGCGGTTCAGACGCGGGCCGCCCTGCAGGACTTCGCCCTTGTAGATCCAAACCTTGATGCCGATCTTGCCATAGGTGGTATCAGCCTCAGCGAAACCATAATCAATGTCCGCACGCAGGGTCTGCAGCGGGATGGTGCCCTCATGGTAGGACTCGCTGCGAGCGATTTCAGCGCCGTTCAGACGGCCGCTGCACTTGATCTTGATGCCCTTAGCGCCCATGCGCATTGCACGGCCCATGCACTGCTTCATTGCGCGGCGGAAAGCGATGCGCTTTTCCAGCTGAGCTGCAATGTTTTCAGCTACCAGCTGTGCATTGGTGTCCGGGTTCTTGATCTCGATGATGTTGAGGGATACCGGCTTGCCCAGCATCTTCTCCATTTCCTTACGGAGCTTTTCGATGTCCTCGCCGCCCTTGCCGATAACGATGCCCGGACGAGCGCAGGAGATGAAGATCTTTACTCTGCCGTTGCTGCGCTCGATCTCGATGGTCGGAACGCCTG
>CAMBYS010000014.1 GCA_945872165.1 uncultured Clostridia bacterium
CTGTCATCGGTACGGTGATGGGCGTGCTGGTAGCCGGCATCCTTGCCTTTCTGTTTGGCAAATTGTGCCATGTGACCGGATATAATGTATCTGACATCGAAAACCTGATTTATGTGCAGGAACAGGTTGGCATTGAGGTAGGCGAGCTTTTGTTTGCAGGCATCCTGATTGCCGCTCTGGGAGCTGTTATGGATGTGAGCATGTCGATTTCCTCCACACTGCAGGAAATCCACGACAAAAATCCCGGACTGACCGGCAGACAATTATTTCATTCCGGCATGACGGTGGGAAAGGATATGATGGGTACCATGTCCAACACCCTGATTCTTGCCTTTGCCGGAGGTTCTGTCAATACACTGGTGCTGTTTTATGCGTATGCCTATTCTTATACCCAGATCATCAACATGTATGATATCGCCATTGAAATCATGCAGGGTATATCCGCCAGCCTGGGAGTCGTGCTGACCGTACCATTTGTCTCCGCAGTTGCTGCATGGATGATTTCCCGTACAGCAGACAGTACCTGCCGGGACAGGGGAAAGCCACAGGATGGAAACCTGATTTAGCAAAGAAAAAGCAGGGAAAACAGGTAAACAAAAAAGCCTTTCTGTGGTATACTATCCATAAGCAGAAAGGATGTGGAAGCGATGAGCGCAACGTATGAGAAACTGATGAAATGTTATGCGAGCCTGCGGGAGCTGACGGATTTCAAACCACAGCTGGCATTGGTGCTGGGAAGCGGATTGGGAGGCTTTGCGGATACCATCCGGGTAGCGCAGCGGATCAGCTATCATGCCATTGATGGCTTCCCGACTTCAACAGTAGAAGGGCATAAGGGACAGTTTGTACTGGGCTATGTGGATGCGGTACCGGTTGTAGTTATGCAGGGCCGGGTGCATTATTATGAAGGCTATGACATGCAGGATGTGGTGCTGCCGATCCGGCTGATGAAGCTGATGGGAGCAGAGGTCCTGATGGTGACCAATGCCTCCGGCGGCATCCGGGATACCTTCCATGCAGGGGATCTGATGCTGATTCGGGATCAGATTGCATCGTTTGTCCCATCTCCGCTGCGGGGTGCCAATCTGGAAGAATTGGGCACCCGGTTCCCGGACATGACGGAAGCCTATGATCCGAAGCTCAGACGGATCATCCGGGCTGTGGCCATTCAGCAGGACATTCCGCTGCAGGTGGGTACGTATCTGCAGTTTGCGGGACCGCAGTTTGAAACACCGGCAGAAATCCGTATGGCAAAGGCTCTGGGGGCAGATGCCGTAGGCATGAGCACTGCCTGTGAGGTCATTGCGGCACGGCATATGGGCATGCGTGTATGCGGTATTTCCTGTGTATCCAATCTGGCAGCCGGACTGTCGGGGGGACCGCTGCTGCATGAGGATGTACAGAAGAGTGCGGATGAGGCAGCGCCGCGGTTTGAAAAGCTGGTATACCATTCTATTATAGCGATTGCCAAAAGCATGTAAAAAAGAAGCGCATCTGCCGGGAGATCGACAGATGCGCTTTTGCGCGGGAGGGTAACCGCGCAGAGAAAGGGGGGCATGGAACGATAGTAGTTCCGGAATCAGGCTTATTTACTGGCTGCAGAAGCCTGCTTCAGCTTGGCACGGGTGGTTGCCACGGTGCGGAGGCTGGAGCCTACGGATGCAGCTGTTTCAGAGGAGGTCTGCTCGGTCAGCTGTTCGTTATATTTCCTTGAAAGGCTGTCCAGAGCAAAGACCATATTGGTGATTTCTTCACGATAGAAGCAATCATAAATGTGGGATTCGACTTTCTGCCGGGCAGAAACGAGTGCAGTGCGCTTTTGCAGATCCTGATTGGATGTGGTGTGCTTGGATTTTAAATCATTTTCCATATCTAACAGGCATTGGAGCAACAGTTCAGATTCAACCGGAGAAAGTGGCGTTTTTAACTGTAACATATCCATACACCTCGATCTTTGAAGAATGTGAGACGATTCCAAATAGATATAATGGAAACAGGGCAAGATAAAATGGAGAGAATCTCACCCAATACGGGAATGTAACATTTGGTATTCTGTTGCTCTTATTGTAACATTCTTCACGAAAAAATGCAAGAAATTCACATCTGTCGCCAGAAACAAAGTTTATTTTTTACATTTGTGCAAAATGTGCAATCAATGTCTCAAAACAGACGTAAACTTTGCATACTATAGGGGGTTGACAATAAAAAGCAAAGGTGAGAATCAATATTCGTTAACAAAATTTTCACAAAAAAAGGAGAACACGGACAATATGATAGAAACAGATAAACGGATTGTTTTTCTTGGCGACAGCATCACGGAAGGATATGGCGTTTCTCCTTCGGAATGCTGGGTTGCTGCAATGCCGGGAGATACGGTCAACCATGGCATCAGCGGGGACACCACAGTGGGCATGCTGCGGCGGTTTTCTCCACATGTGATACGGGAGCATCCGGATTACGTGGTCATCATGGGAGGCATCAATGACCTGAGTGAAGGGAGGAGCCTGCAGTCTGTGCAGCACAATCTGCAGGCCATGTATGAAAAAGCAGAAATGCGGGGCATTGGCGTAATCCCGGCTGTGTGTGTCATGCCGGATTATGACATGGTTTTGGAAAATGACTGGGCCCAATATTATCCCGGCATCCGGCATTTACCGGAACAGCTGGAGCAGCTGGCGGCATGGATTCGCAGCTATGCCCGGAGCAATGAACTGCTCTGTCTTGATTTTGCCCAATTTTTTCCGAATTATACCACAGATGGATATCATCGGTATTTTTCTGATGGTGTGCATCCGAATGAACGGGGACATGCCATTATGGCACAGATTGCCCGAAAGCTTTTGTTTGGCCTGACAGAGATTTAACATAACCTGACGGGAACTTTACATTGCCGCTGCTTTACATTTTACGTTTTGTTGATATAATGCCATCAAAGTGATACACAAAGGGAAAGGAGCAGCAGACAATGGAACATACCGTCCAAAAGTATATTTCCTATGATGAAGATGGCAGCATGAAGCTTTCGATTCCGACAACCGTATTCGGTGGATATGACCGGGAAGAAACCTGCAAAATGGTACAGAGCCTGTCGGATTATTATAAAAACCGGATTATGCGCCTGTTGGATGACCTGGCAGCAAAGGAACGTGAAAATGAACGGCTGCGCAGAAGACACTGACAATTGCATCAATACAGTACAGGAACCTTCCTCTTTTGAGGGAGGTTTTTTTCCATGGATAAAGCCAGCAGCAGACTTGGGGTTATATTTTTCCATGGACTGGCACAGAATAATAGGAAATCCAATGCCGGGGATGTGATCCTATGGAATCAAATCAACACAGCCTGACATGGCTGGTGACAGGTGCTGCCGGTTTCCTGCTCCTGCTTTACAGCAGAACCATCATTCAGGGTATTTCCGGGCTGGCGGAGCTGTTTCAGCCCTTTCTGATGGGTGTGGTGATTGCCTTTATTCTCAGCAGGCCATATGAGCTGTTTCAGCAGTTATATCAGAAAAAACTGCATTTCAAAGTCAAAACAGCCCACATATTGGGGATTGTATCCGCTTATCTGGCTATTTTTGCTGTTCTGGCAGCAGTCATTGGCGTTGTTATTCCACAGCTGGCAAGCAGCATCCGGCTGTTTGCACAGAATGCGGAATATTATCTGGAAAATTTACAGCGGGAGTTGGATATTCTGGCGCAGCGGCTGCATCTGGCAGAAATTGACCTGAGCAGTATTCTGCAGCTGGTGCAGGCAGGTTTGGGACAGTTTGACCATGCGGTAGTACCAAAAATTTTATCTGTCACCGGAACCATGCTGCATTCCCTGGCGACCTTTGCCATTGCCATCGCCTTTTCGGTGTATTTGTTGGCAGGAAAAAAACGGATTTTATCCCAGCTGGACCGGATTCTCAAAGCATATCTGTCCCGACGGATTTATGCGGATGGACGATATGTACTCAAGATTATTGTGGAATCATTCCGCAATTATATTGTGGGTCAGAGCACGGAGGCTGTGATTCTGGGCGGTTTATGTTTTATCGGCATGTTTCTGCTGGAATTAGACTATGCGGGAATGGTCAGCATGGTGGTGGCGATTACTGCCATGATTCCCATTTTAGGCGCTTATATCGGCGGTGTCATTGCGGCAGTGCTGCTGTTTATGGTGTCTCCCATGAAGGCACTCATCTTTCTGATCTTTTTTGTGATTTTGCAGCAGGTGGAAAACAATGTGATTTATCCCCGTGTGGTGGGCAGGAGAATTGGTTTGCCGGGCATCTGGGTGCTGCTGGCGATTACGGTTGGCGGAAAACTGGGGGGCGTGGTAGGGATGCTGTTCGGCGTACCCACTATGACGATTGTATATACCCTGCTGCGCAACAGCGTGCGGGCACGGGAAAAACGAAAACGAGTATAAAAATGCACCGCAGGTAACAAAGGCATCCAAAACGTTTGGTGTCTTTTCGTTTTGGATGCCCACACCAGACAATGGGCTGGGAGGGTTGTCAGGGAGGGACGGAAGAGTCCCTCCTTGACGCTCGCGGTGTTGGCGACACCTCGCAGTCACGTGCCAACCGGAAATGGAACAGCTGTATTTGCTGCCAAACAGCATGCATGTGAAATCAACAGGGATTTGCTGCAGGGTATTGGTGAATCTACCTGTATTTTTTTACTTAAAAAGCAGTATATTAAAACATATGATTTTATACCACAAAATACGCATTATAGCCGGAGAAAAACATAATATCCTGCCGAAATATGGAATAACAATTCAAAAAAGAAACAAGATAAAAGGAAATACAGTACAATAAAAGAAGTATTTTTCAGAAAAGAAAAGACTGAATTCCCGGATTATTTTGTGGAAAAAGTGGATTGCACAATGGAATCAAAGAGCATACAATAGTGAGTGTAAAAAATTGAATCTTTTGGTATTACAATGGCGTAATCAGACTGCACAGGCTGTGGAGTAGGATTGCGCTTTTTTTTCATTTATTCTGAGAAGGAGCCTGTTAAAGATGACAAAGAAGAGTATGATTGTACCGTTCCAGACGATGCTGCAGGAAGCACTGTCGGAATATGCTTCCAATGGCGACCTGAAGAAGGCAGCAAAGTCCACTTCCATGGCAATGCGTATGGCAGCTGCATTTATCCATGGTGCACGTGTATTTGATATTGATCCCAGCTATACGGAAATGGGTGAGCTGGATGGAGAAGTATTCCGCATGGCTGACGGCGATTCTCTGATGACGGAAACAGATGATTATATCAAGGCATGGTTCCTGATGGAACTGCTGGCCAGAGAATATGATATTCCTGGTGCGGAACAGATTACCATTCATGTCAATGTATCCGGCGAAAAGGCAAAGAATCAGCCCCGTATGATGAATGAGTTGATTGCTGCTATGGCAAATGCTTCCAAGAATGATACATGGAAGAAGTGCCGCTGTGTAGCCCTGGATCATCTGGAATGGTTTAAAAAGGTAGATCCCATGTATATCTATTCGCTGACACATTTTAATGGATCGGTTCAGTGCCTGAGCACACCGGCATAAACATTCCTTTGTGAGACAATATCCTTCCTATACTATACTGACGATAGCGCTTTCCGATGAAATCTCTGCCGGAAAGCGCTATTTCTCTGCGAAAAAATCCCCTGTCTGTTGGGACAGGGGAATACAGTCAATATTCATCCAGAAAACTGTGCCGTTCCGGGCCTTTGTGCCAGCCGAGAATGTCATCCACATTGACGTTTTTCACGCTGTTGAAAATATTTTTTGCCACCTGATCATTTTCCTGCTCCAAACGGGCAATTAACTGCTTGATTTCATAGCGTTTGGAGGATTCAGGATGGCTGTCCTGTCTGGCTTTGGAGGCAAAATCACAGGAACAGGCAAGGCATTCCAGCTCACAGGCATCCCGCCATGCCAGAACGGCAGATTCCCGAACCAGATATAAAGGACGAATGACCTGCATGCCGGGATAATTTCTGGCACGAAGCTTGGGAAGCATGGTCTGTACCTGTCCGCCATAAATCATGGACATCAGTGTGGTTTCCACCACATCATCGAAATGATGCCCCAGTGCAATTTTATTGCATTCCAGCTCCAAGGCTTTGGCATACAGACTTCCGCGCCGCAGGCGGGAGCACATAAAACAGGGATTATCCTGTTCCTGATTGACAGTCTCAAACAGGCGGGTGGTATACCAGGTTGTTTCCAATTCAAGCTGCCGGATGTTTTCCTCTATGCATCTGCGGCTTTCTGCTGTATAGCCCGGATCCATAGACAGACCAATGACGGTAAATGGAATATCAGAGATTTTCTGCAGCAGCTGCATGGTACAGGCCAGCAGCAGGGAATCCTTACCGCCGGAAATACAGACCGCAATGCGGTCACCCGGCTCCACCAGCTGGTATTCTTTGATGGCTTTCCGAACCGGATTCCAGATTTTCCGGCTGAACTGTGTGGTAATCAGCTTGGATGCCGTTTGTTTTGTAGACATAAAAAAACCTCCCCGATGCATACTGGGGATATCATAGCATGCATCGGGGTACATCGTCAAATATTAAAGCTTTTCAAATTTGCTGGCAGGCTGCTTGCATACCGGGCAGCGGAAATCATCGGGCAGTGTGTCCGATTTATGGACATAACCGCAGACCGAGCAGCGGTAGCCGTAATGCTCATCCAGCGTGCGGTAGATCGGTGCGTTGGCAGGAACAGACTTACCGGCATTTTTGAACATTTCCACTGTCAATACGCCGCCGGGCTGCAGAACCTCTGCTTCCGTCACCTCGGAGATAAACAGCACATGGGAACCAAGATCAACCTGCTGCAGGACACGGAAGCTCATACGGACTGCCATGCCTTCCGTGATATAGGGACATCCAGCTTCATCGGTTTTGGTTTCATATTCAGCAAATTTATCCGTTACACGACCGGATTTATAGCCAAACAGCTTGATAATGGAATCCGGGCAGGTTTCTGCGGCAACGGTTGCACAAAATGCGCCGGTCTGCTCTACAGCAGCTTCGGTAAGATTATATTTATTCAGCGTGACGGCAAATTTTGCCGGGTTAGAGGATGTCAGCTGCTGCAATGAGTTTACGACACAGCCGCGGAACTTGCCATCCAGACAGCTTCCTACAATGGAGATCGAATAAGAAATACGATCAAACGCTTTTTTATCTAACATAATCATTCCTCCCTTACTCAAATGAGAATTATTATCATTATTATACCCATTTTTCCGCTTTCTGTATATAGCTGATATTACAAAAAATACAATAAAAATTTGGTCATTATAGCGAAATGCTGTGGCAAATGATTGTTTTGCAGCAGGGATTGTTTTTTTCAAATGCATTGACATAAAATGGTACCGGTGCTAAACTGGTACAGAACCGACCAGCCGGTCGGAAGCACAATGAATACCCTTTACAGGAGAGAAGTGATTATGTCAAAATTCAGCGTGAAAAAACCATTTACCGTTCTGGTAGGTCTGGTTCTGGTACTGGTTCTGGGAGTTGTCTCATTTTCCAAGATGACGACAGACCTGCTGCCTAATATGGATTTGCCATATATGATTGTCTATGCGGCAGACCCGGGCGCAGCACCGGAATCCGTGGAGTCTTCTGTGACCAAGCCATTGGAATCTGCTTTGGGCAGTACAACGGGCCTGAAACAAATCTCGTCCACCTCCAATGAAAATGTCAGCATCATTGTGATGGAATTTGCCCAGGGCACAGATATGAATGCAGTCAGCATTGAAATGAGCAATACCATTGACCAGATCAAAGGTAGCCTGCCGGAAACCGTCAGCACACCGGTTATGATGCAGATTACACCGGATATGATGCCGGTGATGGTAGCCAGTGTGGATGTGGATGGCATGGATGCCAAAGAGGTATCAGATTATGTCAGTGATACACTGCTGACCCGTTTTGAACGACTGGACGGCGTAGCCTCCGTGGATACCACCGGACTGGTGGAAACCGAGGTGAAGGTAACGCTGGATCAGGATAAGATTGATGCCCTCAATGACCGGGTGCTGGCAGCGGTGGACAGCAATCTGGCAGATGCGAAAAAACAGCTGGATGAAGGCCAGGCTCAGCTGGATTCGGCAAAAGCACAGCTGAAATCCGGTGAGAATGAGCTGAATCAAAAAACCAATGATGCAGCCCAGCAGCTGGCAGAGGCAAGCGCACAGGTGGATGCCATCAATGCCCAGCTGAATGCATTGGCAAGCCAGCAGACTACCCTGCAGGCCAATCAGGCAGCTTTTCAGACCGAAAAGAATGCTCTGCAGAAATATGCGGATATGAATGACCAGATCCGCACGCTGGCCATTATGATTGTAGCATATGATTTTACCGGCAATATCCCGGAGGTACAGTTCCCGCCCACATCTGAGGATCTGCAGAACATTGCAAACAGCTCAACAAAGATGCTGGAGGCGTTGAAAGACCCTGCTTCTTACATCGGCACCATGAGTGATGAATCCTTTGCAGCAGCAATCCAGGCATTGCAGAAACTCGGTTCGGATAAAGTGGATTTGTCCCAGATTGCCAGTGTGTCCCGGTCAGATTTTACCACACTGGTAACCACCACAGCATATGCGGCTTCCCGTGTGGAGGAAATCAATACAGAGCTGAATAACATCAATACCGAACTGGCGGCAGCTGGCGCCATGCAGACCCAACTGAAGGCTTCACTGGATGAAGCACAGAAGGCATATGAACAGCTGGAAGCTGCCAAGCTGCAGGCAACCATCGGTGCAGCACAGGGTGCGGCACAGCTGGCGGTGGGCAATGCTTCCATGGAAAATGCCCAGGCACAGCTGGATGAAGCGGCAGAGGAATTTGAACAAGCACGGGATGCGGCGTATGAATCCGCGGACATCAGCGGTATTATTACGGCGGATATGATCAGCAACATCCTGATTGCGGAAAATTTTGAAATGCCTGCTGGCTATATTTCGGATAAAAATGACCAGTCTTATATTTTAAAAGTCGGTGAAACCTATGATTCTGTGGATCAGCTGAGCAATATGATCCTGTTCAGCATGGATCTGGAAGGAATCGGGGATATCCGGCTGACAGATGTTGCATCCGTAACATATTCCAGCGAGGAGGATGGGGATTCCTTTGCCAAGGTTAATGGCAATGATGCCGTTGTCCTGAGCTTTTCCAAGCAGTCTACCGCTTCCACCTCTACGGTTTCGGATGCGATTAATGCGGAAATTGAAGCATTACAGGAAGAGAATCCGGATGTACATATCACCCCGCTGATGGATCAGGGTGATTACATCCATCTGATCGTCAACAATGTGCTGTCCAATCTGATCATGGGCGGTCTGCTGGCAGTACTTGTCCTGCTGCTGTTCCTGCGGGACATCCGTCCGACCATGATTATTGCCTTCAGCATTCCGCTCAGTGTCCTGTTTGCGGTTGTGCTGATGTATTTCAGCAATATGACCCTGAATATGATCTCCCTGTCCGGTCTGGCATTGGGTGTGGGCATGCTGGTGGATAACTCGATTGTTGTCATCGAAAATATCTACCGCCTGCGCAATCAGGGCATGCCGGCAGCCAAGGCGGCAGTACGCGGTGCCCAGCAGATGAGCGGTGCGATTTTTGCCTCCACGCTGACTACCGTCTGCGTCTTTTTGCCCATTGTCTTTACCGAAGGTCTGACCCGTCAGATTTTCGCGGATATGGGTCTGACCATTGCCTATTCGCTGTCCGCATCTCTGGTTGTGGCACTGACGGTGGTACCCGCCATGGGTTCCACCATGCTGAAGCGAAACAAGCAGGTTTCCCATAGCCGATTTGCATCGTTTACCGACTGGTATGAAAAGGTTCTGCGCTGGTGCCTGTCCCATCGTGCCGTAACGCTGCTGGCAGCGGTGGCATTGCTGGTGGTTGCCGGTGTCAAAACCGCCACCATGGGTATGATTTTTATTCCCAACATGTCCTCTAACCAGATGAGCGCTACCATGACCATGCCGGAGGGCTCAGATGAGGTGGAAACCGAGGCGCTGACCGAAAAAGCCATGAAAATCATGCAGGAGGTATCCGGCGTGCAGACCGTTGGCGCTATGAATGGCAGCTCCGGCATGATGTCTTCTTCCTCTTCTGAGGAAACCAATGTCACATTCTATCTGATTCTGGAGGATGGGGCAGACAACAGTGCGGTTGCGGATGCCATCACCGAACAGACGAAACAGCTGAAC
The DNA here is from genome assembly GCA_945872165.1 of uncultured Clostridia bacterium. Classification (GTDB taxonomy): domain Bacteria; phylum Bacillota; class Clostridia; order Oscillospirales; family Butyricicoccaceae; genus Butyricicoccus_A. The sequence continues at coordinate 10,227 of CAMBYS010000014.1, forward strand.
TGTGAAATGAACGTTTCTGAAAGCACCATGGATATGAGTGCGGTTTCCGGCTCCGGCGTGCAGATTGACGTATATGGTGACGATCTGGATCAGCTGCAGGAGGTCAGCAAGGAGCTGGCAGGCAAGCTGGAAAAGGTAGAGGGTCTGAAGGAAATTTCCGATGGAAATGAGGATCCGGATACCCAGAAGGTCATTACGGTCAACAAGGATGCTGCCATGCGTGAGGGACTGACCGTAGCACAGGTATATGCATCCCTTGCCGGTTCCCTGACCAATGAAGTGACCTCCACCACCCTGAAGGTGGGCACAGAAGAGCTTCCGGTGGTTGTGGTCAAGCCGTCGGAAATCACAACGGACAATCTGATGAAGCAGACCATTACATCCACCGATGCGACGACAGGGGAGAAAAAAGAGGTAGCGCTGAATACCATTGCTTCCCAGCGGGAAAGCACGGCACCAGCTGCCATCAAACGTTCCAACAATGAGCGCATGCTGTCAGTCACAGCGGCTGTGGATGAGGATCACAATGTCACACTGGTCAGCCGGGAGGTACAGAAAATCCTGGATGATTATGATACACCGGAAGGTATCCGTCTGGAAATGACCGGTGAAAACGAAACCATTATGGATGCCATGGGAGATGTGCTGCTGATGCTCCTGCTGGCAGTCATCTTTATCTATCTGATTATGGTTGCCCAGTTCCAGAGCCTGCTCAGCCCCTTTATTGTTATGTTTACCATGCCGCTGGCCTTTACCGGCGGACTGCTGGCTCTGATTCTCACCGGACAGGAGCTGTCTGTACTGGCGATGCTGGGCTTTGTCCTGCTGGCAGGCGTCGTCGTTAATAACGGCATCGTCTTTGTCAGCTGTGTCAATGAGTTGCGGCTGGATGGCATGCCAAAACAGGAAGCCCTGGTACAGGCAGGTAAAATGCGTATGCGTCCAATCCTGATGACGGCGCTGACCACCATTCTGTCCATGTCCACTATGGCGCTGGGCATCGGTACCGGTGCGGAAATGGGTCAGGCCATGGCAATTGTGGTAATCGGCGGTCTGACTTATGCGACTGTGCTGACACTGGTGATTGTACCGGTTATTTATGATCTGCTGAATCGTAAAAAAGAAATGAAACGCATTGATGTAGGAGAAGAGGATGGTGAGCCGGATGAAGTATGAACCGTTGAGATATTCCCCAAAAGAAGTGGCTGCTTTTGACGGACTGTTCCGTCTGGCAGCCACAGGAAAGCAGTTTTCCAACATCAAGGTGCAGGATATTGCCACTGCGGCGGGAATCGGAAAGGGAACCCTGTATGAATATTTTTCCTCCAAGGAGGAAATTCTCGCCTGTGCCGTCCTGTATGCACTGGATCGGGCACTGAGCTGGCTGGAGGATCAGCTGCAGGGGGAGATTTCCCTGTACCGTACCCTGGAAACCTTTCTGGATATGCTGGAAAAGGAACAGCTTTTGCCGGTTACTGCCCTGACAGTTCTGATTTCCAGTGTTTCCGGACAGCAGAAGCAGGAACTGAAACAACAGTACCAGAACAGGATGCAGGAAATCTTCCGCCGCATGCAGCTGTGTGAGAAACAGTTTTTTGAAGCCGGACGAAGGAATGGGGAAATTGATCCGGCATTGGATGACAGCTTTTGCGAATATGTGATTGTTTCCTCCCTGTTTGGCATGGCAGGCAGAAATCTCTGTGCCCATCAGCAGGGCAGAAAGACCGAGTGGAAGCTGGTACAGCAGATGGTTTTTCGGGCACTGCGTCCATAAACGGACAGGAATGGTTGCATTCAACCTGGTTTGTGGTATAATGTAATATGTATAAAAATTAAGGAAAAGCATCCACAGGATGTGGGAGGGAAGACAAGCAATGAACGATGACAAAATTGCACTGCTGACGGATTCCTGCGCTGATATTCCGGCAGAGGTGGCAAAACAATATCCGATTTATACGGTTCCGTTTACCATTACCTTTGGGGAGGACTCGTATCAGGACGGTGTGACGATCTTTCCGGATGAGGTCTATCGCCGCCAGCCGGAGGAAGATGTAAAGACCTCGCTGCCATCCGGTGCCGTGATTGCGGACACGCTGCAGAAGATACAGGATGACGGCTATCAAAAGGTCATTGCCATCCTGCTGTCCAGCGGATTAAGCGGCTGCTATCAGATGGTTCGCATGATGGGACAGGACTGCGAGGGCCTGGAAATTGCGGCATTTGATTCCTTCAGCGGAAGCTTGGGCGAGGGTGCCATGGTACTGACGGTGGCACGCTGGCTGGAAGAGGGGAAAAGCTGGGATACCATACTGGATCTGATGCCCCGTATGATGCGGCAGGTATATCCCTATTTTTCGGTAGATACATTGGAATATCTCAAGCGCGGTGGAAGAATCGGTAAAATTACCGCCATGGCAGGCACAGCCTTGGGCATCAAGCCGATTCTGTCCTTTGATTCGGCTACCGGACAGCTTGCCGGCACGCATAAAATCCGCGGACGACAGGCAGCCATGAAAAAGCTGGTGCAGGTTGCGGCATCCCATATTGACCCCAACAAACGGTATAACATCATGTGGGCACATGGCGGCACACCGGAGGAAGGCCGGCAGATTGCCAAAATGCTGCGGGAGACGGCACCGGACTTTGTTCAGGAATATTCCGGTGAGATTGATTGTACATTGGCATCCTATGTCGGCCCCCATCTGCTGGGTGCAGCCGTGCAGGTGCTGGATGAGGATATGTGACAACAACAGAGGAGCTGACCGAAAATGGCCAGCTCCTTTTTTCGATGCCCAATGACAGTGGAATAGATAAAATCTGCTATATGATGCACAAAACACGGCGGAAATTTTGGTATCTCCCTCTGAATCATACAGAATATATGCTATAATGGGAACAGACGGAACAAACAGTGAGAGGATGAACCATGAAATTTTTACATCTGAGCGACCTGCATCTGGGTAAGCGGGTCTATGGCTACTCCATGCTGGAGGACCAGCGGGCAATACTGGAACAGATTGTGCGTTTGGCAAAGGAGCAGCAGGTGGATGCTGTTCTGATTGCAGGAGATATTTATGATAAAACCGTACCGCCGGGAGAGGCGGTACAGCTGTTTGACTGGTTTTTTACTGCTCTGTGCCGGGAACAGATCACTGTGCTTGCCATCAGCGGCAACCATGATTCCGGTGAACGGCTGGATTTCGGACGCACCCTGCTGGCAAAGCAGGGCATGCATCTGGCGGGTACCTATGACAGCGTACTGGAATCGGTGACGCTGTGTGATGGAGATGGCTGCCGGGTACAGTTCCATTTGCTGCCATGGCTGCGGCCGATGGAACTGCGGGAACGGCTTCAGCTGGAGCAGAGCAGCCAGCAGTGTGCGGTACAGGCGGTACTGGCACAGGCGGACTGGGAGGAATCAGCCCGGCATGTACTGCTGGCTCATACCTTTGTCACCGTAGGAGGTGAGCTGCCTGCCCAGTCGGATTCGGAAGTTGTTCCGGTGGGCGGTGTGGACGCAGTGGATGCGGCGCTGTTTGACCGGTATGATTATGCGGCGCTGGGACATATCCACCGCCCTCAGCGTTTGGGACGGGATTGCGTGCGGTATGCAGGTTCTCCGTTAAAATATTCCTTTTCTGAGGCGCAATATGCCAAATCCGTTCCGCTGGTGACGTTACATACGGAGGGAGAGCCGGAGATTGCCCTGCTGCCGCTGGTACCACGGCATGATTTGCGGGAAATACGGGGCAGGCTGGAGGATGTCATTTCAGAGATCACGGTACAGGCAGGAGAGCCGGAGGATTATATCCGTGTCATTCTTACGGATGAAGAGGAACTGTATGACCCGCAGAGAGCCTTAAAGGAAGTATATCCCAATCTGATGCGGCTGGATTTTGACAACAGCCGTACCCGGGCAGCGGATGCCGGAGGCATGACAGAGGAGGATGCCGTACAGCAGATGACCACAGCAGAGCTGTTTGCACAGTTTTTCCAGCAGCAGAACGGCAAGGAAATGACCCCCTGGCAGACCGAACGGCTGTTGGAACTCTGCCGCAGAATGGAGGAGAACAATGAAGCCGATTGAACTGACAGTCAGTGCGTTCGGACCCTATTCCGATAAAATGACCCTGTCCATGGAGGATTTTTCCGGGTTGTTTCTGATTACCGGCGATACCGGTGCGGGCAAAACCAGTATTTTTGATGCCATTTGTTTTGCACTGTTCGGCGAGGTCAGCGGTTCCCTGCGGGGAGCTGACCAGCTGCGTTCGGATTTTGCCAGACCAGAGGCGGAAACCTATGTGGATTTCCGCTTTTCCCATGCCGGAAAGGAATATTATATCGAACGCATTCCCAAATATGAACGCCCGAAAAAACGGGGTACCGGTACGGTGACCCAGAATCCCAAGGCGATCCTGAAATATCCGAATGGAACCACGATAGCGGGAGCCGGTGCTGTGACAGAGGCAGTGGAGCAGCTGCTGGGTGTGGGCTGTCAATCCTTCAAACAGATTTCCATGATTGCCCAGGGAGAATTTTTAAAGCTGCTGACAGCAGACAGCCGATCCCGGGCGGAAATCATCCGCAGGGTATTCCATACCGAGCCGCTGGTACAGCTGCAAAAACAGCTCAAGGCGGAATATCTGGAGGCCAGAAAACAATGTGAGGAAACACAACGGTCTGTGCTGCAGTATGCGGAGGGCTTCCGTCTGCGGGAGGACAGTCCGCTGAAGGGAGCGGAGTTATCCACCCTGCTGGAAGGCATGCAGGTACAGAATACCGAGGATACGGAGCGACTGCACCATATCACCCGGCAGCTGGAACAGCTGCGCAGCCAACATACCCAGGCAGTGGAGACTGTGGTGCGGGCACAGCAGCAGCAGGAAGCTCTGGATAAATGGCAGGCAGCAAAACAGCATCTGGAACAGCTCCAGACGAAGCAGCCGGAGATGGAACAGGAACAGCTGCTGCTGCGCAGCGCGCGGAAAGCACGGGAGCTTGTGCTGCCTCGCTGGACCGCATGGCAGTCGGAGCAGCAGCGGGAAACCGGGCTGAAAGAACGGATTACGGCACAGCAGGCCACCGTTGGGCAGCTGGAACAGCAGCAGCCTGTCCTGCAGCAGGCGAGGGAAACAGCCAGACAGAAGCAGCCGGAGCTTGCCGCACTGGAACAGGAAATCATCCGTCTGACTGATGCACAAAAACAGGTGGATGCATGGGAGGAAAAGCAGCGTCTGGCACAACAGCTGGAACAGGAAGCCGCACAAAAGCACATGGATGCACAGCAGAAAGCCGCTGTGCTGGCGGAGCATCACATACAGATGGAGCAGCTGGCGAAGCAGCTGGAACAGCTGCATACCATCCGGCTGCAGCTGGCAGAAAAACGCATCGCATGGAAGGAATCCAAGGAGCTGGAGAAACGCATGCAGGCCGCCGCTGACAGCATGGAAGAGCTTCACACCTGCGAAATCCGGCAGCACGACGCGGAACAACAATATCTGACACTGGAGCAGCAGTTTGCACAGGCAGAACAGCAGCACCGCAGACAGGAACTGTTGTGGCTGCGGGGACAGGCAGGAATTTTGGCACAATCCCTGCAGGATGGCGTACCCTGTCCGGTGTGCGGCGCGGTAGAGCATCCCAGACCGGCAGCGATGGCACAGGAAGTACCCAATGAACAGCAGCTGGAGACAGAAAAACAGGCGGTGGAACAAAGCCGCAGGGCATTGCAGGAACAGGCTGCCCAATCTGCCAGCTGCGCTTCCAAAACCGAAGCCGTCCGAAATACATTGGTGCGATTGCTGCAGGAACTGTTTCAAACGGCAGAGCTGTCCGGTGAACAGCTGAAACAGGCACAGCAGGAGCAGGCTGCCCATACCCGGAAATTGCAGCAGGAGGGAACAGAGCTGTCCCGAAAAGAGAAAGAAGGACTTGCCCTGTGTGACAAACGGGAAGCATTGGCGCAGCAGCAGCCAACGCTGGAAGCAGCTGCCCAGAAGGCAGAAGCCGACTGGCATCAGGCAGAAACACAGGCACAGGCGGAAAAAGCAGCGGCACAGACGCTGCGTGCCGCCATTCCCTTTGCGGATTTGCAGCAAATGGCAATGCTGCTGCAACAAAAACAAGCGGAACGGGACAGTCTGCAAAAACAGCTGGAGGAAGCAGAGGCTGCATGGGAACAGCATCAGCGCAGATTATCTGCGGCACAGGAAGTGCTGGCATCTGAGCAGGAACAGCTGCCGCAGTATACACAGGCTGTGGAACAGGCGGAACAGGCATGGAGAGAATCGCTGACCGCAGCAGGTTTTGCCACAGGAGAAGCGTACCGGCAGGCACTGCTTGCACCGGAGGAGCTGCAGCAGCGGGAACAGGCATTGCAGGCCTTTACACAGGAGTATACTTCTGCTGTCCGGCTGGAGCAGGAATATGCTAAAACAGCACCGAAGGATCGGGTGATTGGCCTGGAACAGCTGATTGAAGCGAGAACTCAGGCGGAGGAAGCCTGCCGAGCCTGTGAGGCAGAACAGAACCAGCTGTCAGAACGGCTGCAGACCAATACGGAACTGCTGCGGAAAATTGCAAGCATGCAGCAGCAGCAGGCCGAACAGGAGCAGCAGACAGCTGCACTGCGGGAGCTGTCTCAGACCGCCAACGGCGAGCTGAACGGAAAACAGAAGCTGATGCTGGAGCAGTATGTGCAGGCGGCATATTTTGAACGGGTACTGCAGCGTGCCAATCTCCGCCTGCGGGATATGACCCAGGGACGCTATGAAATGCAGCGTCGGAAAAAAGCGGAAAACAACCGCAGCCAGACCGGATTGGATATTGATGTGATGGATTATTATACCGGCAAATGCCGTTCGGTCAAGACTTTGTCCGGCGGAGAATCCTTTCTGGGCGCGCTGGCCCTTGCGCTGGGCATGTCGGATGTCATCCAGAGCTATGCCGGCGGCGTGCAGGTGGAAACCATCTTTATTGACGAGGGCTTTGGCTCTCTGGACAGCACCGCATTGGAGCAGGCGATTTCCGTGCTGGTAAAGCTGACCGGTGGAAACCGGCTGATCGGCATTATTTCCCATGTCACAGAGCTGAAGGAACGGATTGGACAACAGATTGTTGTGCGGCGGGGGCCCAATGGCAGCACCGCACAGGGTATAACGGGGTGAACAAACAGATGAACAGCAATGAAATGAAGGTAATCGCAACCATTCGCACGGATTTTCCCACCAAATTCGGTATTCCGCGCCAAAGCGGGATTGTGGAATCCCTCAAGGCAGTCATTGTCTTTGAACCGGAATACCGCAATTCGGATGCCCTGCGGGGATTGGAGGAATTTTCCCATATCTGGCTGATCTGGCAATTTTCCCAGGCTGTCCGGAAACATTGGTCTCCTACGGTCAGACCGCCCCGGCTGGGAGGCAACACCCGTATGGGTGTGTTTGCCACCCGATCCCCATTCCGTCCCAATCCCATCGGATTGTCCAGTGTCCGGCTGGAAGGGATGGATCTGCATACGGAGGAAGGACCGGTGCTGTATGTTTCAGGCGCAGATCTGATGGATGGCACTCCCATTTATGATATCAAACCCTTCATTCCCTATGCGGACAACCATCCCGATGCTCTGGGCGGGTTTACGCAGAATACCAGCGGGCATACGCTTCAGGTAGCGTTTCCGGCACAGTGGCTGGAACAGGTGCCGGAGGATCGCAGGGAAGCGCTGACCGGTGTGCTGGCCCATGATCCCCGGCCATCCTATCAGGATGACCCGGAACGGATTTATGGCATGGCATTTGCCGGACTGGAAGTGAAATTCCGGGTAAAGGACAATGTGCTGACTGTATGCAGCGTCAGCAGAGAAGCATAAGAAAAAAGGCATTTCCGTAAAAGGAAATGCCTTTTTGGTATCAGGATTTCATCAGGGATGCCCCGGGACCCGTCAGATATGTTTTAAACAGCTGTGCGCATTCCGCACGGGTTGTGGTGCTCTGAGGTGCCAGAATGTTGGCGCTGCGGCCGGACATGACTTTGCTGGCAACAGCCCACTGCATTGCTGTGACAGCATAACCGGAAACCTTGGAAGCATCAGAGTAAGCAGAAAGACTTGTCCGGGCACTGGTATCCAGTTTCTGCTGGCGGGAGAAGTTGTACAATACCGTGGCGATCTGCTCACGGGAGATGGTGTTGTTGACACCAAAGGTACCATTGCCATAACCCAGCATAATCTTGTTCTTAGCTGCCCAGATCACCGCATTGGTATACCACTGACCGGCGGGGACATCGGTATAGATTTTGGAATATGTAACAGCCGGACGGCCACAGAAATTATACAGAATCTGTGCCATCATAGGACGGGTCAGGGATTCAGTGGGGCCAAAGGTTGTACTGGAGGTTCCGGTCATCAGACCGGCATTGTAGACATAGGATACAGCATCCGCATACCATTTGGAGGACAGAACGTCCTTAAAGCCGCAGACGGAATTTTCCGGAATCAGGGGACCGTCTGTGAAATAGAAATTACAGTCCACGTCGGTGCTGATGCCGTCAACACGGCCGCTTTCCGAGTACTGCCAGTAATCATAGCTGCCGGAGTAGGAGGTGTTGGTGGTATAATGTGCCAGCCAGACCGGAGCCACTTCACTGATTTCTTCTGCATAGACATCATCTGTCATAAAGCTCTTGTTGGCATACAGCATGGGCTGATAGCCGGCATCCAGAACCGTATTGCAGAAAGCAAGGACATTCTGGGTTTTCTGCCTGCGGGACAGATTGGCAGTATCCAGCCGTCCGCTGCCGGTGTAATATTCATAGTCTATGACAATCGGAAGCTGGACATTGTAATTTTTCACACGTTCCAGGGCAAATTTCGCCTCTGCAACCGCTTCCTCCTGGTTGAGAGCCTGGGAGTAGATATAAACACCTACCGGCATGCCAACGTCATTTGCCTGCTGCATATACTGGTCATACCAGGGATCTTCATACAATGCACCGCTGCTGGTACCGCGATATCCCACACGGATGAAGGCGAAATCCACGCCGTCTCCCATCACACGGGACCAATTGATAGTACCTTCCCATTTGGAAACATCAATGCCGTCATATACCTTGCAGTCAGAGGGAACATAGTAGGTTTTGCCGGTATAGCTGCTGACATAAGAAATCTTTGCGCCAAATACCTTATCAAAAATTTCGCTGTCAGAGCCGGACAGTCCGCTTCTCAGGTGATTTCCATCCGCCAGCGGGTCCTCTTCTTCCGAATAGGGAAGCACCAGATCCGGATCGGCAGTCCCAACCTGCGGGGCAGCAAGAGCCGGTGTCAGAGCAACACTCAGACAGCCAACAGCCAGCAGGAGGGAGAGCAGTCGTTTTTTCATAACATTCATTCCTTCTCTCTCCATTGGTTGTAACCAAATTGTAATTTAAATTCATTATGCCATAGCAAAAGACAGAATGCAAGTCATTTTTTGTAAAATAACCGGTTAACATTGGAAGGAAAACAAATGTTTGGTCATAAAATTCCGGTATTTCGATATAAAATAAAAAAACAGCGATACCGTGGAACATGGTATCGCTGTCAGGGAATGTGAGATCAGTCTGAGGTCTGATCGGAAGATTTTTCCGCATCATAAGCCACTAGTGCGTCATAAATCTGATCCACAGAATCCTTGTAATAAATGCCGTCATGGTTCTGATCTGCCGCCATAACCACCACAACATATTTGGGCGTATTGCCGTTGTCGGCATCAATGGCACCGGATACAATCCATGCATTGGTGCTGGTACCGGTCTGAGCCGTACCGGTTTTGGCAGCGACAACCCAGCCATCCGGACCGATGTAGTCAAAGCCGTAATGCTCTGCTGCACCTTCCATAGCAGCCACCACACGCTGTGCGGTTTCCGGGGAAGTAACCTTCTGCAGGACTTCCGGCTCATCTGCCTCTTCATAATCCTTGTTGGCAGTTCCATTTGCCGCCGTGACGGACTGGATCATATGGGGCTTGATCATTTCACCATCATTGAGGATTGCCTGGCAGGCCATTGCCATATACAGCGGAGTCACCTCTGTTTTGCCCTGACCGAAGGCAATGGAACCGATGACCTCATCACGGTTGTCCTCAAAATCCAGATTGGAGGTCAGCGTGGTAAAGTCAAGCTCAATATCCTCACCCAGCAGGAATTTCTTCAGGCTGTCATGCAGGTTGTCCGCACCCATCTCCAGTGCCTTGGTAATGAAGTATACATTGGAGGAATAGCGGATTGCGTCATCCAGATCAATGTTGCCAAAGGAACGGCTGTCATAGTTGGTGATGGTCTGGCCATTTTTAAAGGTATAGGAACCCTGGTCATTGACGGTCTGGCTGTCCACACCGTTGTCGATGACGGCACAGGCTGTAATGATTTTAAAGTCCGAACCGGGAGCAAAGGTGGATTTATAGGCATTGGGCAGGAACAGACCGGTTTTCTGGCTGTAATCCGCCCAGTTTTCCTCCAGCTCAGAGGGGATAAAGGTGGGGGTGGAAGCCAGGGCAAGAATTTCACCGTTCTGGGCATCCAGAACCACTGCTGCACCCTCAGGGATATTGGAAATGGAATTATATGCTGCCTGCTGCAGGTCGGCATCCAGTGTCAGCACGATGTCATGACCGCGCTTGTTGTCATCGGAGCTTTTACTGGAAACCAGCTCCGAGTTGAATTTGCTTTCCAGACCGGTTGTGCCGTAAATCGGGGAGTAATAACCGGTTACAGTGGAAAAGGCACGTTCATAATCGGAATGATAAATACGGTCGCCGTTTACCTTTTCGGAAGAATTCAGCAGTACACCGTCACGGTCATAAATGGAACCGCGGATATAGGTACGCTGTCTGGTTTCCTGGGCAGCTGCTTCACGGCTTTCAGGATTCCCGAGTGTCGTCCACACGAGTCCGACGGCGATTGCGATTGCGCACAGAAGAAACGCGCTTTGGATACACTGCACGCGCCTTTTGAAGCTTGGAATCATAGCTGGAATAGTCCCTCCTTCCGTTCCACAGGGTTCCGGCAGAGATCACGAGAATCACTGCCAGTATGATAAAGGTTGCCATAAGGGATGTGCCGCCCCGGGAAATCAGCGGCAGGGTAATACCGGTCAGCGGGAACATACCGATTGAGCCGCCGATAATGATAAAAGACTGCAGGATCAGCTGGAAACACAGTCCTGCGCATACTGCCTGATGATATCTGTCCTGGCAATGGAAATAAATGCGGGTGCCGCGGATGAGCAGCAGACCGAACAGGATACATACGGTCAGTGCGATGAGCAGACCGCAGCGTTCTGTCAGGGCAGGGAATACCATGTCGTTGGTAGGATTGGACAGCGGTGTGGTGGTATCACTGCCGAACAGATTGGAGTTGAGCAGTGCCTTGCGGGCCTGCAGAATCTGATAGCTGGCACCCTGGGGGTCAATATTCGGGTCGAGCCATACCGCAAAACGATTGACGATTTTCTGTACCTGATTCAGAATAAACTGCATGGGGCCGAAATTACTGGAACCGCCGGTAATCTTCAGCAAAGACACACAGCAGGCAGCAACAGCTGCACCGGCAGCCACCAGAATACTGAAAATCGAGGCAAAAACCTTGATATCCGGTACAAACAGGAAGATCAGGCACAGGAATGTGCACAGGATCAGCAAAAAGGTACCAAATTCGCCCTGAATGCCCAGGAAGCCCAGATTTACCAGTGTGACGAAAATGGAAGCCCAGATCCGTTTTTTGCCCGGATGGTCCTTGGTGCACAGCAGACCTGCCATGACAAGGACATAAATGATCTTATTGAATTCCGACGGCTGGATGGACATGCCGCCTACGCTGATCCAGTTGCGCACACCGCCGCCCACAGCAGCGCCAAGAACCAGCGTTGCCAGATACAGGACGATGGAAACCACAATCAGAAGCGCGGTGCCGTTTGCAGATGCAATAAAGGAGCAGCGTTTATACAGAAAGCCTGCCACCAGAGCCATCACCGCGGACAGCACATAGATAATCAACAGGGACTTGGGAACGGTGTCCTCCTTGAGCAGCATGCACTGAATCATGGTGCCGAAGGTCAGCAGCATTGCCACATCCAGAAAGAATGGGGTATCTGCACGCATTTTGCGGACAAAAAACCAGCCGCCATATGTGATGATGACCAGCGGGATCATCATATACAGATAGGCTTTGCCCCGTCCGCTTACCACAACTGTAAGCAGAGAAACCAGCTGGAACAGAATAAACAGTACGAGCGTTTGTACGCCGAGGTACTTTTTATCTGCACGAGCCGGCTCCTTTTTCTGAGTCCTTTGTACTTTTTTCTGCACTTTCTTTTTGGCCATAACGGTCTCAATCACCTCCGGATAAACTGCGTATCATCGGATACGTCATCTATCGCACGTTCGATCTGAAGAACAGTCGTACCGAGCTGGATTCGTTCGCCGCCCACAATGACGATTTCAGAACGGGGAACTTTGTTTACAATGGTACCGTTGAGAGAGCCGAGATCACGCAGGCATACCTGTCCGTTTTTGCGGAACAGCTCCGCATGCTGGCGGGATACGGTGGAATCCGTAATAATCAGGTCGTTGTCATTACGGCTGCCGATGGTAAAGGGATAATGGGTGACCGGTACGCGGCGGCCCACATATACCAGGAAAAATTCAATCGGTGTCTGTGAGTTCGGCTTCTCCGGTTTTTTTTCCGGCTTGACCGGATCCTTGGGCCTTTCATTGGAAGGCTGGTCAGATGTAGCAAAGCGGTTTGCCTTTACAATAATAAGTAACGCCAGAATAATAATAACGGCTATTAAAATCGGTTTCAAAAAACTCATAGGTACTCCTCCTGTGTTCTTCAATATTATAGCATAAAAAACCAAATTGCAAATAGTTTTTGGAAAATATATCGAGAATCCGTGAAAATTGAACCTTTGTTTACAAATATGCGGGAGATTTTCGGTGAAATACATAAAAAATATCGAAAAATAACCAGAACGACCTAACAAATCTTTAACACGGGATGTCTTGTTTCAGGCGGATTCGATTGTTATACTATAAGAGTAAGAATATTCTGTCGAATCTGCGGCTTGCTGCGGGAATCGGCAGGAAAGGAGACCTTTGTTATGGGTATGAATCCAAAGGGGAAAAAACACAGATTATTTCATATCAGCCGCCGGAATATTCTGGATTTTGTCAGTACCTTTGCTATCCTGCTGGTGGCGGCGGGAGTTTCCAGCCTGCTGGTGCGGCTGAGCAACAGCTCTGCCAATGTGGCGGCGGTGTTTACGCTGGCTGTCCTGCTGGTGGCATGGTCAACGGAAGGCTTTGGCTGGGGCATTTTTGCATCAGTAATCGGCGTGTTTGCGGTAAATTATGCGTTTACCGCTCCATATTATAAGTTTAATTTTACATCAGCCGGCTATCCGGTGATTTTTGTTTCATTGCTGCTGATTTCTGTCATCACCAGCGCCACCACGGAAAACGTCAAGCGGCAGGCCCGCCGCGCCAGGGCAAGCGAGCAGAGCATGCGCAGCCTGTATGATTTTTCCCAAAAGCTGGCAAATGCGCCGGATACCGACCGCATGGTACAGCTGACCATGCAGTATCTGCATGAGCAGCTGAATACCCCTGTGCTGTATATGGAAAAATCCGACAGCATTGTCCAGAATCAGGAGCTGGTTTACGGGGAAATCGGCAAGTTTGTTTCAGATGCCATTGAGCAGAGTGCGGTATCCGAATGCTTCCAGAAGGGCTGTGACACCGGTGCAGGCACCACCAGTTCACCCTTTGCACGATTCCGGTATATCCCGCTGACCTGTGCCGGCAAAATGCTGGGCTGTATCGGTCTGCTGTGGCAGGATAAACAGGTGGAGCCGGAGGAACTGCAGCATGTCCGTGCCATTCTGGCCCAGACCGGCATTTCCATGGAGCGGCAGATGCTGACAGAGGAAAGAAACCGTGCGGCAGTGGCGGCGGATCGGGAAAGCATGCGCAGCAATCTGCTTCGTTCGATTTCCCATGACCTGCGTACGCCGCTGACCGGGATTATCGGCGCTTCTGCTGCCATTGAAGAAAACGGGGATCAGATCGGACGGGCAGAAACCAGAAAGCTGGCATCGGATATCCATGAGGACGCAGAATGGCTGCTTCGCATGGTGGAAAACCTGCTGTCCGTCACCAGAGTTTCCCAGACTGCCGAACTGAAAAAGTCAGAGGAGGCTGCCGAGGAGGTCATTGGTGAGGCAGTGGTACGCTGTAAAAAACGGTTTCCGGATGCCCAGATCCGTGTGCAGCTGCCGGAGGAAATGCTGTTTGTCCCCATGGATGTCACATTGATTGTGCAGGTGCTGATTAACCTGATTGAAAATGCCATCCGGTATGCGGGCACACCGGTGGACATTGCCCTGCGGCGGGTTGGCAATACAGCAGAGTTTTCCGTGCGGGACTTTGGTCCCGGCATTGAGGAGGACCGGCGCAACACCCTGTTTGAATCATCACAGGTACAGTCTGACAGCAGGCGGGGCGGTCTGGGAATCGGACTGACACTCTGCCGTTCCATCATTGCAGCACATGGAGGCACCATCTGTG